>JBOICE010000055.1:0-6308 GCA_050739815.1 Pseudomonas sp.
GGTTAACGCTGTGGGTCATGGCGAGTCCAAGCCGGTTGCGGATAACGCTACCGAAGCTGGCCGCGCGGTTAACCGTCGCGTAGAAGCTGAAGTGGAAGCTCAAGCCAAGTAATGGGTTTAGCTCTGCAGAAAAACCCGGCTCCGGCCGGGTTTTTCTTTGCCTGAAATAAAACAAACCGAAGGTGGGGCGGGGCTCTTCTTCGCGCAACGAAGGCGCTAGGCACTTGCAACTAATGGCAAGACTTGCGCGCTGGCGGCCACTTCGCCGATCACCAGAATCGCCGGGCTTTTCAGCTGGAAAGCCAGCGCGTCCTTTTGCATCTCACCAAGGGTACTGCGGCATTCGCGTTGTAGCGGCAGGGAGGCGTTTTCTATCATGGCGACCGGCATCTCCGTTGACATACCACTGGCTAGCAGACTGTCACGAATCTCACTCAGTTTGGCCACACCCATATAGACCACCAGCGTGGTGCCGCTTTGCGCCAACGCCTGCCAATTGAGGCTGCTGTCGTCTTGGGTGTGAGCGGTGACTAATGTCACGCCACGGCTGATGCCGCGTAACGTCAGTGGAATGCCACAGTTGGTCGCGCCGGCCAGGCCTGCGGTAATGCCGTTCACCAATTCAACCTTTACGCCACGAGAGCTCAGCCACTCGGCTTCCTCTCCACCACGACCGAAGATGCATGGGTCGCCACCTTTGAGGCGCACCACGCATTTACCCTGACGGCTATAGCGCAACATCAGCCGGTGAATGAACTCTTGTGGCGTCGAACGGCAGCCACCACGTTTACCCACTCGGACTATTCGTGCACCAGGGCAATGCTCAAGAACGGCGGGATTGACCAGGTCGTCGATCATCACAATATGAGCTTCAGATAGCGCCCGCACAGCCTTCAGGGTCAGTAGTTCCGGGTCACCAGGGCCGGCACCCACCAGCCAGACTTTTCCACTCATCGCCATCACCTCACTGATTCACCGCCGCTGGTAAGGCGTGCGCCACCAGTAGCCGTTTGATTTCCGGGACGCAGGAGCCGCACTGAGTGCCGCAACCTAGGGTTTGTTTCAGGTCTTGTAAGCCCAGCCCGCGAGCTATGCCGGCGCAGACCGCGGCTTTGCTGACATTCATGCAGTTGCACAGGGTTTTGTTGTCGAGCGTGGTGACGCCCGCACTTCCGGGCGGCGTGCTGATCGGTGCGAGCAGCCAGCGGCGCAGATCAGCATCGGCCTCACCGCTCAGCCAGAGGCCCTTGAGCCAGTCACGTGCTGCAGTTTCGCCAGCCAAGCGGATCGCAGTAATGCGGCCTTGCTCGATGCGCACGCGCTTGCCGACGGCTCGACGCGGATCGTCATAGGCGAGCACCGGGCCTTCATGCAGCCCCAGCAGGCGATCGATTTGAGCAAGCAGTTCCGCGGCGGGGGCCCGAGCGGCAGCCGCACGAATCACCAGGGCTGGGCGCTCGCGGCCGACCAGGCCGAGGTTGGCGTATTCGAAGCCTTCACACAGAGGGCGCAACGCCTCGAAGCGGGTCTGGACCTCACCTTCGACCAGGGCGAATAGCTGCCAGGGCAACTCGATTTTTTGAACTTCAACGCCGGTGTGTTTCAGTTCCGGTTGTTTCGAAAGAGGATCGAACGCCGGTAGGGTCAGCACGTTGCAGCCCAAGCCTTTGAGAAAGCGATCGCCCCAGTGCATCGGCAAAAACGCCTGACCGGAGCGCACGCCTTCATCGCTTTGCACCGGCAGGATCAGGCTGCCCCGGCGGCTTTTCAGTTTCACCAGATCGCCGGCTTGCAGACGTCGGCGCCGCAGTTCATCGGGATGCAGGCTGAGGGCGGCTTCCTCGACGTGACCGAACAGTTGCGCTGCCGTGCCGGTGCGGCTCATGCCATGCCACTGATCACGTAGACGCCCGGTGTTGAGGGTCAGCGGAAAGCGTGCGTCGCGCTTCTCTTTCGGTGCGCGATAGGGCTCGGCGATAAAGCTCGCGCGCCCGGAGGCGCTGGGGAATACACCATTGCCATACAACCGTGCAGTGCCTTCGCGGGCACCCGTGGGGAAGGGCCATTGCTGTGGACCTTGGTTATCCAGAATCGCGTAGCTGAGGCCGGAAAGGTCCAGGTCGCGCCGGGCGGTAAGTTTTTTGTATTCCTCAAACAGCGCTTGCGGACTGTCGAAGGGAAATAGGCTGGGCAGGCCGGGGCGTAGCAGTGGTTCCAGGCGGCGGGCGAAATCTACAGTGATCGCCCAATCCGGTCGGGCTTCTGCGGGCGCGGGCACGGCGCGGCGGACGTGGGAAATCCGCCGCTCGGAATTGGTCACGGTGCCTTCCTTTTCTCCCCAACTGGCGGCAGGCAGCAGCAGGTCGGCAAAGCGGCAGGTCTCGGTGGTGAAGAACGCTTCCTGCACGACCACGAACGGGCAGGCGGCCAGGGCTTGGTGGATTTTGTTTTGGTCCGGCAGTGATTGCGCCGGGTTGCTACAGGCAATCCACAAGGCTTTGATCTTGCCGGCATGCACCGCATCGAACAGTTCGATGGCCGTCAATCCGTGGCTCTCCGGCAGGCTGTCGACGCCCCAGTAATGGGCCACTTCGGCGCGGTGTAAAGCATTCGCTGCCTCGCGGTGACCTGGCAGCAGGTTGGCCAGGCTGCCCGTTTCGCGGCCACCCATGGCGTTCGGTTGGCCGGTGAGTGAGAAGGGGCCAGCCCCCAGCCGACCAATTTGCCCGGTAGCCAGGTGCAGATTGATCAGCGCGCTGTTTTTTGCACTGCCGGCGGTCGATTGATTCAGGCCCATGCACCACAGCGAGAGGAAGCTTGGCGCCTGGCCGATGAGTTTGGCGCAGGCCAGCAGGTTCTCCTGACTGATACCGCATAACTCGGCGACCATGTGTGGGGTGTAGTCGCGCACCAGGGTCTTGAGCGCCTCGAAACCTTCGGTGTGCGCGTCGATAAAGGGCCGGTCTAGCCAGCCTTCCCACATCAGGATGTGCAAGATGCCGTGGAACAGGGCCACATCCGTGCCCGGTTGAATCGCCAGGTGCAGGTCGGCCAACTCGCAGGTGTCGGTGCGCCGTGGGTCGACCACTATGACCTGCATGTCTGGGCGCTTGGCTTTGGCTTCTTCCAAGCGTCGAAAGAGCACGGGATGCGCAAAGGCCATATTGCTGCCGACGATCAACACGCAATCGCTGTGCTCGATGTCTTCGTAGTTGCACGGCGGAGCATCGGCGCCGAGGCTGCGTTTGTAGCCAACCACGGCTGAGGACATGCACAGCCGCGAGTTGCTATCGATGTTGTTGGTGCCGACCAAGGCGCGGGCGAGCTTGTTGAAGGCGTAGTAGTCCTCCGTCAACAGCTGGCCGGAGATGTAGAAGGCCACGCTGTCTGGCCCGTGTTCGCGGATGGTCTCGGCAAATACCTTGGCCGCGTGATCCAGCGCCGAATCCCAATGGCTGCGCGAACGTGGCAAGGCTTTGCCCAGCCGCAGTTCCGGGTATAGCGCGCGAGCTGCCAGGTCGCCGGTCAGGTGCAGGGTCGCGCCTTTGCTGCAAAGCTTGCCTAGGTTGGCGGGGTGGGCGGGGTCACCGCTTACACCCAGCACACGCTCGCCGTCGTGCTCGATCAGCACACCGCAACCAACGCCGCAGTAGCAGCAGGTGGATGCAGTGATTTGAGTTTCAGTGTTCAGACTCATGGCGCTGCTTCCGTAGGTTGGTGCTGAGCGAAGCGAAGCCCAACAAGCATCGCGTAGCGGTGCCCTGATTAAGCCCCGTAGAGCAGCTCACGCACACGAAGTGGTTTCCTTCAGCGCGAGCAGTACCCGGCCGTTCTCGACCTTGGCCGCATGCTTGTGCGCGCAACCGACATCGGGGGCCAGGGCTTCGCCGTTCTCCAGATCGATTTGCCAGTTATGCAACGGGCAGGCCACGCGTTTGCCGTAGATCAAGCCTTGAGACAGCGGCCCGCCCTTGTGCGGGCAGCGGTCGTCGAGGGCGAATACTTCATCGTCGGCGGCGCGGAAGATGGCGATATCGCCTTTGGGCCCGGCGACGATGCGTGAACCGAGCACATTGATTTCTTCCAGTGCGCAGATATCCAGCCAGCTCATACAGTCGCCTCCTCAATTTGCACGAGTGCGATACGGTCGAATTCTTTCTTTAATTGCGGCTGTTCGATCCGCTCTTTCCAGGGGTCTTGCTCGAAGGACAGCGAGAACTGCAGGCGCGCATTCAGCGCCTGGCGATTCGCCGCATTCTCGACCACGGCTTGCTTGATGTAGTCCATACCGACCCTTTGCAGGTAATGCACGGTGCGTTCGAGGTAGAAGGCTTCCTCGCGATACAACTGCAGGAAAGCGCCGTTGTATTCGCGCACTTCATCGGCGGTTTTGAGCTTGACGAAGAACTCCGCAACCTCGGTTTTGATCCCGCCATTGCCGCCGATGTACATCTCCCAGCCGGAGTCGACGCCAATCACGCCGACGTCTTTGATCCCCGCCTCGGCGCAGTTGCGCGGGCAGCCGGAGACCGCGAGCTTGACCTTGTGCGGCGACCACATGTTGAACAGGTCGTGCTCCAGATCGATGCCCAATTGGGTCGAGTTCTGCGTACCGAAGCGGCAGAACTCGCTGCCGACGCAGGTCTTCACGGTGCGGATGGATTTGCCATAGGCGTGGCCGGAGGGCATATCCAGCTCTTTCCAGACTGCTGGCAGGTCTTCCTTCTTGATCCCTAGCAGGTCGATGCGCTGACCGCCGGTGACCTTGACCATCGGCACTTGGTACTTGTCCGCCACATCGGCGATGCGCCGCAGCTCCGACGAGTTGGTGACGCCGCCCCACATCCGCGGCACCACCGAATAGGTGCCGTCTTTCTGGATGTTGGCATGCGCGCGCTCATTGATCAGGCGCGACTGTGGATCGTCCTTGGCTTCGCCTGGCCAGGTCGAGAGCAAGTAGTAGTTCAGCGCCGGACGGCAGGTTGCGCAGCCGCTCGGGGTGCTCCAATGCAGCGCGCGCTGGGTCTCGGCGATGCTGATCAGGTGTTGCTCGCGAATAGCTTGGCGAATCTGGCCGTGGTTGAGGTCGCTGCAACCGCAGATGGCTTTCTCGCTCTTGGGCTTCACATCTGCCGCACCGCCGACGGTGCTGATCAGGATCTGCTCGACCAGCCCGGCACAGGAGCCGCAGGAGCTGGCGGCCTTGGTGTGCTTCTTCACCTCATCGACACTGAACAGGCCGTTTTCCTGGATGGCCCGGACTATGGTGCCCTTGCACACGCCGTTGCAGCCGCAGATTTCAGCGCTGTCCGGCATGCTCGCGGTTTTGTCCTGGCCCTGGTGGCCGACATCGCCGATGGCGTTTTCGCCGAACATCAGGTGGTCGCGGATTTGCGCGACGTTGTGGTTCTCGCGCACTTGGCGGAAGTACCAGCCGCCGTCGGCGGTATCGCCGTAGAGGCAGGCGCCGACCAGGATGTCGTCCTTGATCACGAGTTTCTTGTACACGCCACCGATGGGGTCGGAGAGGGTGATGGTCTCGGTACCCTCGGCGCCCATGAATTCGCCGGCGGAGAACAGGTCGATCCCAGTGACTTTCAGCTTGGTCGAGGTCACCGAGCCCTGATAGCGGGCAAAACCCAGCTGCGCCAAGTGGTTGGCGCAGACCTTGGCTTGCTCGAATAGCGGTGCCACCAGGCCGTACGCGATACCGCGATGGTTGGCGCATTCGCCGACCGAGTAGATGCGTGGGTCGTTGGTCTGCATGGTGTCGTTGACCAGAATCCCGCGGTTGCAGGGGATGCCGGATTTTTCCGCCAGCTCGCTGTTTGGGCGGATGCCGGCCGCCATCACCACCAGATCCGCCGGTATCACTTCGTCGTCGGCAAAGCGCACGGCGCAGACGCGGCCTTCCTCATTACCGATCAGCTCTGCAGTGTGCTTAGGCAGCTTGAACTTCAGGCCGCGAGATTCCAGTGCGGTTTGCAGCAGCTTGCCTGCGGTAGGGTCGAGCTGGCGCTCCATCAGCCAGTCGCCGAGATGCACCACGGTTACATCCATGCCGCGCAGTTTGAGGCCGTTGGCGGCCTCCAGGCCGAGCAGGCCACCGCCGATCACCACCGCATGGCTGTGGGTTTGCGCGGTGTCCATCATCGCCTGGGTGTCGGCGATGTCGCGGTAGCCGATCACGCCCTTGAGCTTGTTGCCTGGGATCGGCAGTACGAACGGGTTTGAGCCGGTGGCGATCAACAGACGGTCGTACTCGGCTTCGCTACCGTCTTCGGCGATCACCCGGCGCTTGATCCGGT
>JBOICE010000056.1:0-18830 GCA_050739815.1 Pseudomonas sp.
CAACCAGCGACCCGGGCTCTTCAGCACCGGGTCGATGGCCAAGGATCAGGCAACGCTGAACCGACTAGCACTGCTTACGCCGTCGCGGACTCCAGGAAGTCCTGGGCGAAGCGCTGCAGAACACCACCGGCCTCGTAGATCGACACTTCTTCGGCGGTATCGAGACGGCAGGTGACCGGCACTTCGACACGCTCGCCGCTCTTGCGAGTGATCACGAGGGTGAGATCGGTACGCGGCTTGCGTGAACCGATCACGTCGTAGGTCTCGGTGCCGTCGATGCCCAGGGTCAGGCGGGTGGTGCCCGGCTTGAACTCCAGCGGCAGCACGCCCATGCCGATCAGGTTGGTGCGGTGGATGCGCTCAAAGCCTTCGGCCGCGATGGCTTCCACGCCGGCCAAACGTACGCCCTTGGCCGCCCAGTCGCGGGACGAGCCTTGGCCGTAGTCGGCGCCGGCAACGATGATCAGCGGCTGCTTGCGCTCCATGTAGGTCTCGATGGCTTCCCACATGCGAGTGACCTTGCCTTCCGGCTCGATCCGCGCCAGCGAACCCTTCTTGACCTGGCCGCCCACCACCGCCATTTCGTTCACCAATTGCGGGTTGGCAAAGGTCGCGCGCTGGGCGGTCAGGTGATCGCCGCGGTGGGTCGCGTAGGAGTTGAAGTCCTCTTCTGGCAGGCCCATTTTTGCCAGGTACTCGCCGGCGGCGCTGTCGAGCATGATGGCGTTGGACGGCGACAGGTGGTCGGTGGTGATGTTGTCCGGCAGCACCGCCAGCGGACGCATGCCCGTCAGGCTGCGCTCACCGGCCAGCGCACCTTCCCAGTACGGCGGACGACGAATGTAGGTGCTCATCTCGCGCCAGTCGTACAGCGGCTCGACCTTGGGACCGGTGTCTTCCTGAATGGCGAACATCGGAATGTAGACCTTGCGGAACTGTTCCGGCTTGACCGAGGCCTTGACCACCGCATCGATCTCTTCGTCGCTCGGCCAGATATCCTTCAGGCGAATTTCCTTGCCGCCGGCGTCCAGGCCCAGCACATCCTTCTCGATATCGAAACGGATGGTGCCGGCAATCGCATAGGCCACCACCAGTGGTGGCGACGCCAGGAACGCCTGCTTGGCATACGGGTGGATACGGCCGTCGAAGTTGCGGTTACCGGACAGTACCGCGGTGGCGTACAGATCACGGTCGATGATCTCCTGCTGAATCACCGGGTCCAGCGCGCCGGACATGCCGTTGCAGGTGGTGCAGGCAAAAGCCACCACGCCGAAACCCATTTGCTCCAGCTCTTTAGTCAAGCCGGCTTCGTCCAGGTACATTGCGACGGTCTTCGAACCGGGCGCCAGAGAAGACTTGACCCAAGGCTTGCGAACCAGCCCCAGCTGGTTGGCGTTGCGGGCCAACAGACCGGCGGCGATGACGTTGCGCGGGTTGCTGGTGTTGGTGCAGCTGGTGATGGCGGCGATGATCACCGCACCATCCGGCATCTGCCCGGGCGCCTCGTCCCACTGGCCGGCAATGCCCTTGGCCGCAAGGTCAGCGGTCGCTACACGCGCATGGGGGTTGCTGGGGCCGGCCATGTTGCGCACCACCGAGGACAGATCGAACTGCAGCCCACGCTCGTATTGCGCATTCGTCAGGCTGTCGGCCCAAAGGCCGGTCTGCTTGGCGTAGGTCTCGACCAGTTGCACCTGCTCGTCTTCACGACCGGTGAGCTTCAGGTAGTCGATGGTCTGCTGGTCTATATAGAACATCGCCGCAGTGGCGCCGTATTCCGGCGCCATGTTGGAAATGGTCGCACGGTCGCCCAGGGTCAGCGCCGAAGCACCTTCACCAAAGAACTCCAGATACGCCCCGACCACCTTCTGCTTACGCAGGAACTCGGTCAGCGCCAGCACCATGTCGGTGGCGGTGATGCCGGGCTGCAGCTTGCCGGTCAGTTCCACGCCGACGATTTCCGGCAGGCGCATCCAGGAGGCACGGCCGAGCATGACGCTTTCGGCTTCCAGGCCGCCGACACCAATAGCGATCACCCCCAGCGCATCCACATGCGGGGTGTGACTGTCGGTGCCCACGCAGGTATCGGGGAAGGCCACGCCATCGCGTGCCTGAATCACCGGCGACATCTTCTCCAGGTTAATCTGGTGCATGATGCCGTTGCCCGGCGGGATCACGTCGACGTTCTTGAACGCCTTCTTGGTCCAGTTGATGAAGTGGAAGCGGTCTTCGTTGCGACGGTCCTCTATGGCGCGGTTCTTGGTGAACGCGTCCGGATCGAAGCCGCCGCATTCCACGGCCAGCGAGTGGTCGACGATCAGCTGGGTCGGCACCACCGGGTTGACCAGGGCCGGGTCGCCGCCTTGGTCGGCAATCGCATCACGCAGGCCGGCCAGATCCACCAGCGCGGTCTGACCGAGAATGTCGTGGCAGACCACACGGGCCGGGAACCACGGGAAGTCCAGGTCGCGCTTGCGCTCGATGAGCTGGCTCAGCGATGCGTTCAGCGTGGCCGGGGCGCAACGGCGCGCCAGGTTCTCGGCCAGCACGCGGGAGGTGTACGGCAGTCTGTCGTAGGCGCCAGGCTCGATCGCATCGACCGCCGCGCGGGCGTCGAAGTAATCCAGCCGGGTACCGGGCAAGGCTTTGCGGTTTTCAGTGTTCATGGCGAAGGGACTCACTCGAGTAATGCTCTGCACTCGATATTGGGTGGTGAAAATTCTGCTCTCCCCTCAGGGAGGGGGCTGGGGACGGGGCCGCCTTTCCGAGACAGTTATCCCTCCCAAACCCACTCCCTGAGGGGAGCGCGTCGGAACTCGGACCCTCCCGGCACGAGCCGGAAGGACCGTCACACACTCAGCGCTTGTCGATGCTCACGAACGGACGCTGCTCGACACCGGTGTACTCCGCACTCGGGCGGATGATGCGGTTGTTGGCGCGCTGTTCGAACACATGGGCGGCCCAGCCGGCGACCCGCGAGCAGACGAAGATCGGGGTGAACAGCTTGGTGGGAATGCCCATGAAGTGGTACGCCGAGGCGTGGTAGAAGTCGGCATTGGGGAAGAGTTTCTTCTGCTCCCACATGGTCCGGTCTATCGCTTCGGAGACCGGGTAAAGCACCTTGTCACCGACTTCGTCGGCAAGCTTTTTCGACCAGCCCTTGATCACCTCATTACGCGGGTCGGAGTCTTTGTAGATCGCGTGGCCGAAGCCCATGATCTTGTCCTTGCGCTCAAGCATGCCAAGGGTGCCTTTGACCGCTTCTTCCGGCGAATTGAAACGCGCGATCATCTCCATCGCCGCCTCGTTGGCGCCACCGTGCAGAGGGCCGCGCAGCGAACCGATGGCCGCGGTGACGCAGGAGTACATATCACTCAGGGTCGAAGCGCAGACACGCGCGGTAAAGGTCGAGGCGTTGAACTCGTGCTCGGCGTAAAGGATCAGCGATACATCCATCACCTTGACGTGCAGCTCGCTCGGTTTTTTACCGTGCAGCAGGCGCAGGAAATGGCCGCCGATGGACTCCTCATCGCTGACGCAATCGATGCGCAAGCCTTCATGGCTGAAGCGATACCAGTAGCACATGATCGCCGGAAAGGCCGCCAGCAGGCGGTCGGTCACATCATGCTGCTGCTCGAAGCTGGTTTCCTGCTCCAGCGTGCCGAGCACGGAGGAGCCAGTGCGCATCACATCCATCGGATGGGCGTTGGCAGGAATGCGCTCAAGCACTTCCTTCAGCGCCTGCGGCAGATCACGCAAGCCTTGCAGCTTCTTCATATAGGCCGCGAGTTGCGCCTTGTTCGGCAGCTCGCCGTAAAGCAGCAGGTAAGCCACCTCTTCGAAGCGTGCCTCGGCAGCCAACTCGCGCACGTCATAACCACGATAGGTCAAACCAGCGCCGGCCAGGCCAACCGTGGACAGAGCCGTCTGCCCGGCAACCTGGCCACGCAGACCTGCACCACTCAATACTTTTGCTTCAGCCATTGCTCTCTCCCGCTTTGAATTTGTTGTCGGACACTGCAATTTCGATATGACCGATCGGTTCGACCAATCAGCCTTTCTTTTGCGCAAACAACGCGTCGAGGCTTTGCTCGAAAGCGTGGTAGTTGATGCGCTCGTACAACTCCATGCGGGTCTGCATGGTGTCGATCACATTCTTCTGGGTGCCATCGCGGCGCAGTGCGGTGTAGACGTTCTCGGCGGCCTTGTTCATGGCGCGGAACGCCGACAGCGGATAGAGCACCAGGGAAACGTCGACGGCCGCCAATTCTTCGGTGGTGTACAGCGGGGTCGCACCGAATTCGGTGATGTTGGCCAGGATCGGCGCCTTCACGCGGTCGGCGAAGGTCTTGTACATGGCCAGTTCGGTGATGGCTTCCGGGAAGATCATGTCGGCGCCGGCTTCGATGCAGGCAGCGGCGCGATCCAGGGCGGAGTTGAGGCCTTCCACCGCCAGCGCGTCGGTGCGCGCCATGATCACGAAGCTGTCGTCAGTACGCGCATCCACAGCGGCCTTGATGCGGTCGACCATCTCCTGCTGGGAGACGATTTCCTTGTTCGGACGGTGGCCGCAACGCTTGGCGCCGACCTGGTCTTCGATGTGAATGGCGGCGGCGCCAAACTTGATCATCGACTTGACGGTACGCGCGACGTTGAACGCCGAAGCACCAAAGCCAGTGTCGACATCCACCAGCAGCGGCAGGTCGCAGACATCGGTAATGCGGCGCACGTCGGTGAGCACGTCATCCAGACCGGTGATGCCCAGGTCCGGCAGACCCAGCGAACCCGCGGCCACGCCGCCACCGGACAGGTAGATGGCCTGGAAACCGGCATGTTTGGCCAGCAGCGCATGATTGGCGTTGATCGCGCCAACGACCTGCAGCGGATGCTCGTTGGCAACCGCGTCGCGGAAACGCTGACCTGGACTGCTCTTGGCGGAAGAAAGCGAACTCATGACTCACCTCATGGCGTAGATGTCTGGGGTAAAGCGCCAAGGTAATGGCGCTCGATATTTCGCTTGGAAGCGCCGATGTGTCGGCGCATCAGCAACTCGGCCAGTTCGCCGTCACGGTCGGCGATGGCATCGAGAATTCGGTGGTGCTCGTTGAAGGCCTGCCGTGGCCGGTTAGGCGTGACGGAGAACTGCAGGCGATACATGCGCACCAATTGGTACAGCTCGCCGCAGAGCATCTGGGTCAGGGTGCGGTTACCACTGCCCTGGATGATCCGGTAGTGGAAGTCGAAATCACCTTCCTGCTGGTAGTAGCCGACACCAGCCTTGAACGCCTCGTCCTGCTCATGCAGGTCGAGCAGGCGGCGCAGCTCATCGATCTCTTCCTGGCTCATGCGCTCGGCGGCCAGGCGGCAGGCCATGCCTTCGAGCGACTCGCGGATTTCGTACAGCTCGATCAGCTCGGCCTGGCTCAACGACACCACTCGCGCGCCCACATGCGGAATGCGCACCAGCAGGCGCTGCCCTTCCAGGCGATGAATGGCCTCGCGCAGCGGGCCACGGCTAATCCCGTAAGTGCGCGCCAGCTCAGGCTCGGAAATTTTGCTACCGGGGGCTATCTCACCCCGGACTATGGCCGCCTGAATCCGCCGAAAGACATGCTCTGACAGCGTCTCGGATTCGTCTTGAGCGATCAGAGGCGACTCGATGACGTCCTGCATATTGTCGACACACGGTTAAATATTTCGGCGAAAACTACCCATTCACGGTCGACATGTCAAACAAAGCATAGTTATTGTCGACAATCTTTTAATAAGCAAAAGATTGAAATTCACCGAAGCTACATGCAGAAACACCCATAAGCGCCTGTCACCACAGAAAAACCCCATGTTAGAATGCCGCCCGTATGCGCCTGGCGAGGCGCCGTTGTTCTGGCTGCTAGACTTCAACGCTTGGCGTGCCGAATCGACCCGGCTACGCCGCCGACACCCTGGCCCGATAATCGCGATCCACCTTTAGGACTTATGAGACTCAAGCCCTTAGCCCTGTTGTTTTGCCTGATTCTATTGCCCGGCATGAGTCTCGCCGCCGATAAGACCATCTATGGTCTGAACGAATACGCTCAACTGTCCGATATCGACCTGCAAGTGGCCGCAAAACTGGATACCGGCGCTAAAACAGCCTCCTTGAGCGCACGCGATATCAAGCGTTTCAAGCGTGATGGCGAAACCTGGGTACGTTTTTATTTAGCCGTCGACGATGCCCACGCCCACCCCATCGAGCGGCCGCTGGCACGTATCAGCAAGATCAAGCGCCGTGCTGGCGACTTCGATCCAGACGAAGAAAAAACCTATACCGCCCGCCCAGTGATCGAACTGGACATCTGTATGGGCAAAGCCTTACGCAGCATCGAAGTGAACTTGACTGACCGCAGTGCCTTCCAATACCCGCTGTTGATCGGTTCCGAAGCGCTCAAACGCTTCGATGCGCTGGTCGACCCAAGCCTTAAATACGCAGCAGGGAAACCCGGCTGTGCCACCGACGCAAACTCTGCCGAGTAATTCACATGCGCTCTCTTAACCTACATCTGAAAGTCCTGATCGCCATCCTGGTGACCTTGGGCATTCTGATTACGGCCTACCAGATTTTTATTGTTGGCATCCCGATCACCGAGGATGAAACCGATGATCTGTGGAATATCGACGCAAAAGTCGAGTTCCAGGCCAGCCCGAAAAATCCGGTGAAAGTGCAGATGTTCGTGCCGCCGCTGAGCCAGGATTACGTCAGCCTCAACGAGAGCTTCATCTCGAACAATTATGGCGTGAGCATTAACCGCATCGACGGTAACCGTAAGGTCACCTGGTCGGCCCGCCGGGCCAGCGGTAACCAGACGCTCTACTACCGCCTGGTATTGACCAAACGCTACAGCGGCGAGAAGCCCAAAGCGAAAGGCCCGATCTTCCGTGACAGCATTGCCGTGGAAGGCCCCGAGAAGATTGCCGCAGAAGCTCTGCTGGCGCCCATCCGGCAGCATTCGGCGGACGTGGAAACCTTCATCAGCGAGACCATCAAGCGGGTCAACAACAGCAACGACGACAACGTCAAACTGCTGCTCGCAGGCGATGCGTCAACCCCGAACAAAGCCAAAACCATCGAGTTGCTGCTCTCCATCGCCCATGTGCCGATGGAGCGCGTCCACACCATTCGCCTGGTCGCCGATCAACCGCAGAGCCCGGAACTCTGGTTGCGCAGCTTCGACGGTGAAAACTGGCTGTACTTCAGCCCGGAAACCGGCGAACAAGGCCTACCGGTCGACCGCTTGGTCTGGTGGACCGGCGATGACAATCTGGTCAATATCGAAGGCGGCAAGAAAGTCCAGGTCAGTTTCAGCCTAAACAACAGCGAGATGAATGCCATCCGCCTGGCCAAGTTGACCGACGAGAGCACCGACGCCGATTTCCTCGAATACTCGCTGTACGGCCTGCCGCTGCAGACTCAGCAAACCTTCATGATCATGGTGATGATCCCGATCGGCGTGCTGGTGATTCTGGTCCTGCGCAACCTGATCGGCCTGCAGACCCTCGGCACCTTCACCCCGGTGCTGATCGCCCTGGCCTTCCGCGAGACCCAGCTCGGCTTCGGCATCGTGCTGTTCACCATCATCACCGCACTCGGCCTGTCACTGCGTTCCTACCTCGAGCACTTGAAGCTGCAGATGCTGCCCCGGCTCTCGGTGGTATTGACCTTCGTCGTGGTACTGATTGCAGCCATCAGCCTGTTCAGCCACAAACTTGGCCTGGAGCGCGGCTTGTCGGTTGCCCTGTTCCCGATGGTAATCCTGACCATGACCATCGAGCGCCTGTCGATCACCTGGGAAGAGCGTGGCGGCGGTCATGCGATGAAAGTCGGCGTCGGCACGCTGTTCGCCGCAGCCCTCGCACACCTGCTGATGAGCGTGCCGGAGCTGACCTACTTCGTGTTCACCTTCCCAGCCGTGCTGTTGATTCTGGTGGGCTTCATGCTCGCGATGGGCCGCTATCGTGGCTACCGCCTGACTGAGCTGTTCCGCTTCAAAGCCTTTCTGAAGGATTAGGTTCTAAATGATCGGTCTCTGGAAGACATGGAAGGCCCTTGAAGCCAAAGGCATCATGGGCATCAACCGACGCAATGCGGACTACGTGCTGAAGTACAACAAACGGCACCTCTACCCGATTGTCGATGACAAGATCATCACCAAGCAGCGCGCCATCGAGGCCGGTATCCATGTGCCCGAGATGTACGGGGTCATCGAAACCGAGAAGCAGATCGACAAGCTCAACGAGATCATCGGCGAGCGCAGTGACTTCGTGATCAAGCCAGCGCAGGGCGCAGGCGGCGACGGCATCCTGGTGATCGCCGATCGCTTCGAGGACCGCTACCGCACAGTCTCCGGCAAGATCGTCAGCCATGAGGAGCTCGAGCACCAGATTTCCAGCATTCTCACCGGTCTCTACTCGCTGGGCGGGCATCGCGACCGTGCGCTGATCGAATACCGCGTGACACCGGACCAGATCTTCAAAAGCATCAGCTACGAAGGCGTGCCGGATATCCGCATCATCGTGTTGATGGGCTACCCGGTGATGGCCATGTTACGTCTGCCAACCCGGCAGTCCGGCGGCAAAGCCAACCTTCACCAGGGCGCCATTGGCGTCGGTGTCGATCTGGCGACCGGCGTGACGTTGCGCGGCACCTGGCTGAACAACAAGATCAGCAAGCACCCGGACACCACCAATGCGGTGGATGGCGTGCAGCTACCGAACTGGGATGGCTTCATGAAGCTGGCCTCCGGTTGCTACGAGCTGTGTGGTTTGGGTTATATCGGCGTCGATATGGTCCTGGATCAGGACAAAGGCCCGTTGATTCTCGAACTCAACGCCCGCCCTGGCTTGAATATCCAGATCGCCAACGACTGCGGCTTGGTGCATCGTGCCCATGCTGTCGAGGCACGCCTGGCAGAACTGAAAGCCCAAGGCATCCAGGAAACTCCGGAAGAACGCATGCGCTTTGCCCAGGAACTGTTCGGCCATGTGCATCAAGCCGAGATCTGATCGGCGGGCCCACTGATCAAATCCCTCACAAGAGCCCGGTTTTGCAGGCCGGGTTCTTGTGAGCATTTCCGCCAGCTCAACAGCTCACCTGCCTCCAGCGTTGCCTTGCACGGCTGAGGTTAACGCACTATCGCCAACTCGAAACCACCCTCGTCGGCATGCTCATGGGTTTGCATGCCGGCCTCGTTCACCGCCAGATCTTGCAGCGGCCGCTTGAATGGTTTGTTGTCCAGGGTCTGTAGATGGCGGTCCTCGTCGGTGGTGAGCAGCAAGACATAGCGCTCGCCTTCCGCAGCCTTGACCGGCACAGTCCCCTCGATAAAAGCAAAGCGATACCAGGTCTCGCCATGCAGTTGGTAGACCGCATCGCTGACTAGCCGGGTTGGGCGTTTGGCCTCATCGAGAAACAGCAGCGAGGGATACACCACCTGCTTATTCGCGAAACTGCGCACGCGCAAGCCATAAGTCCGTTGTGAGCGCGGCAACTTCAGCGCCGCGTAGTAACTGCGACCCATAGGAAAATCAAAGCTCGGCGAGAAGCGATTGAGCTCCTCATAACGCGGCTCTTGTGTGGACAACTCCGTAAATGCATCGTCAGGCAACTGCCCACAGCATTGATCCAACAGGTTCTGATAGAGCCCGTCACCCTCTTCGCCCCGGGCTCCTTCCAACAAGGCTTTCATCGCCGCCGTAGGCTGGCCATCCAGGGATGGCAGCACCGCCGTCTGGTTGGCGAATTCAATCTGGCGACCCTCGGTGAACTTGATCGGCTGCCCGTCGCCGATCGCCTTCTCCGCCCCGTGACCTTGCGACGGCACTGTCGAGTTGTGCATCCGCCCTTGCTCATCGACCCAGGTGTAGTAAGGGCTGCCGTGCTCTGGGCGGGCAAAGTTGCGCCCCTCCAACACATCAGCATCGATGTACTCACCGGAGCGCTCACTATTGGGCAGCAGCACATCATTCTTGCCTGCCGTTTGTTGGGCGCCGGCATAGAAACTGTTCTGCAGATTGCCGTTGGCATCCACCCAGGTGTAATAACGGCGCTTGCTTTCGCCATTGTTCTTGCTGCCAGGCCAGCGCGCCGGCGAATCATCGCTCATCCGCGCCTGATCGCTCTGGGTGATGCGCCGTGCGGCCTGGCGCTGCTGTTCGGCGTAACCACCATCGACGAAGGTGTTATGCACCCGCCCCAGATCATCCACCCAGGTCAGGTACTTGCCGTTGCCGGCGTGAGCGGAGCAAGCAAGCAACAGCATCAGCAAGGCAGGCGAGCTACGCATGGCAAATCTCAAAAGGTTGAGGTGTAGGTCAGCGCAAGGATGTAGGCCTTGACCGTGGTCTTGATATTCAGATCGGCGTACGGGTTGTAAACCAAGTTGTCGATACCCGTGCAGTTCACGTTACAGCTGCTGCCCGCCGGAATGGTTTGCTTCGACACAAAGTAGTTGAAGCCCATATCGATCGTAGTGTCCTTATCCCAGCGGTAGCCGAAGCCAAGGCCGTAGAGGTTGGCATCGCCGATGGGTGCGAGGACATCCGCTTTGTCATCGGGGATAGCCGAAGGACGGTATTCATAACCGGCCCGCAAGGCCAGACGCTCATTGACCTCGTATTGCACACCCATGGCCCAGCTCCAGGTGTCCTGGTACCCGCGATCAAGCGTAATCGAGCGATCGGTTGCATTGCCGGCACCGAACACCTTGGCGATTCGCAACAAGTCCAACTCCCGATCGAACTCGATCTTGAACTCGTTCCAGTCACTGTAATCGCTCCACTTCAAGTCGAAGTTGAACTGCCACTTATCAAACGGCTTGAGCTTGATCCCAGTATTGAAATTGTCCGGATAGGTCATATCCAGCGAGGCGTTACCCGTCTCCTCATCAACGTTCCCGAAAGGAAAGAGAGGGCTGAGGACTTGCCCGAATACCGAGCTTTGCAACCCCGACCAGAAACCTTGCCAGTCCTGCGAATAATCGACCCGGTACTTACCTTGCAAGTGCATACGCGCCTCGCTCTGGTAAGTCGCGCCCCAGGCGAACCAATCGGTCGGCTCCCACAGTACGCCCAGGTTGTAGGTCGGCGACAGGCTCTGCTGTAAATCCAGATCCATATTCGCCAAGGTGTCATAGGGGCCAATTTTGCCGCTGCACACGTTGATGAGCCCGCTGACGAGATCACCCACACCGGGAATACACAGGGCTTCGTTCAGTACGCGGGTGACCCCTGTGAGCATCCCCGGATTGCGGAAGTCCTGGTTCAACGCCATCGCCTGATGGGAAAAGCCGATGGACAGCCCGACAGAGAGCCGATCGTTAGCCTGATAACCCAACGAAGGCGAGAAATAGGTCAGGCGTTGCAGCGCAACCTCCCGGCCCTGGTAGCGTCCGGGATCACTGTCGGAGTCGCGGGAATAACCCAAGGCCATCGGGGCGTAAACGTTAGTGGCGAAGGTGAACTTGGAGCCCGGCGGATTGATCGACAGCCCGGCCAGCGGGGCGAGCAACACCGGAATGTCCGTCATGCCCCCCAGCCCCGGTAAATACATCGCGGGGGTCAGCGTTCTACTGCTGGAGTTTTTCACTGGGTCATCGCTGAAGCCTAGAGCGTGGCTGCCATAATCCGCCGGGGCGTCAAATTCCGCGCGAATATCCATGACCCCACTGAGCATTTTCACCGTGGTCTGGCGGCCTTTGAGCTTGGTCAGCGCGGCCGGGTTGTAGTGGACCGCATCGATACCGCTGGAGTCCGCGGTAATTGCATTGCCCATCGCCATCGCCTTGGGATTGCCAATGGTCAAATCGTTCGCCAGCTGTGCCTGAGCAAGGCTCGCCCAAAGCCAACAGCTTCCTGAAATCGCCCGCGCCAGCAGCGACATACGCATGGTCATGACGTGTCCGCTCGCGGGTTATTGGGCCTTCAGGCCTTTGATATCCAGTGGCATCGACACGCCCAACAACACATCAGGCGAGTCTTCCGTCATGCCAAAACCGGCGTTGATGTTGACGATGTAGTCTGGCGAGGTCCTCAACCCCAGCGAGAAATTCATCACCGCACTGGTCTGCTCGGTACCTTCAAGCGTTTCATCGGCAAAGGTGTAAGTCGGCTTGAAGGTTTGCGCCATCTGGTAAGAGGTAGAGAGCGAAACGTCATAGGACAAGGCATAGGCGAAGCCCATGCTGAATGACAGGGTCGAACCCGGATCGACCTCTTCCAACCTCCGCCCACCGCGGACTTGATCGATGTCGGTCACCGGAATGTTGTAGGTGTAACCCAGCGAGCCGAAGAGCACGACCGGGTCAATCACATACGACAGGTTGGCTCCGCCGCCGACACTGTAATAACCGCTGCCGGTGGACAGATCCGACTCGTTATTGATGTCATATGGGCTGGTGCCGGTCGGCAAGCCAAGCGTGGCGTACAGGGTCGTGACCGGCTTGCCACGCACCGAAGTCCAGGGCTGCCAACGCAGGCTGGCAGACAGATCGCCCAAGCTGTAGGCGTTCAGATCACGCTCGGTGTCGTACTTGGCAATTAACGGCAAACGCACGCTGAAGGTCAGGTTGTCCCATACCCCGTAATCGAAGGTGAACGAGTTGGTAAAGGTGTGCTGCGCCTCGCTTTGGCCGATCACGCTAAAAACGCTATTGCCCGTGCGCACAGTCTGAATTTGAGTGTCGCGCACCAAGGAATAATCGAAACCATAGGTCAGTGTGCGCTCGCCTTTCTTGAGCAGCGTGTAGCTCTTCTCGGCAGCCTGAAAGACCTCCTCTAGCGCTTTGGCACTGTCGGCATCGTCATCTTTCTTACTCAAGGCCTCACGGGCTTGATCCACCGAAGGCTCGTCGGCCCAGAGCGGCCCACCGACCACTAGCGTCAGCATGGCGAACCACGCGTACCCCTTTACTCCCATGACGCCATCCCCAGTTATTTTCTTGTTATGCCGGGCATTTCCTGCCGTAGATCGCTACTTGCGGCGGATGTACTGAATATCGCCGCCCGAACCCAGCTCTGTGGCCTGGTTCTCGGTGAACTTAGTGATCTGGGGGAACTTGCGAAAAGCCAAGAGGCTTATGGTGCGGTCATCGATGATGCGCAAATCGCGCTCGGTCAAAGCCATCGCGTTATGCGGTTCCTGCCCGCTGGGGAAGATCACGAAAAGCACATTCTGATCCCAGATTTCCTCGAAGCGGGTACGGGTAAAACTGATATTGCCAAGGGCCGGGTCGGCAACAAATACGTGGTCGTTATAGACATCACGCACCACCACGAAATGCTTGAATCCGGCATATTCGATCGGCACCAACGCCGGATGCTCCAACTCGTCCAGGTCAGAGAACGCCGCACGGAAACCACCGCTTTTGTAGCCCAAAGCGGCAACGAAACGCTTCATGTCCAACAACGAGAAACCCCGGCGCTCGACGATTTTGTCCGCCTCGCCATAGCGCAGCAGCCCCTCCATCACCTGGCGCTCTTGCAGATTACGGCCAAGAAAATAGTCGAGCAGGCTGGTCAGTGCCGCCGAGCCGCAGCTGTAGTCGTAGGCCTGACGGATCACATTGCGAAACTGCAACTGGCTCATCGGCTCCAAGGTCACCGACTCGCGCAGTGGGCCGTTGGGCGTCAAGGATTGGGTGAGATTGACCGTGCCTTGCGGTGGCGGCTTGGTATCCACCGCCTCGGTGAAGCCGAGTACGCCAATCAGGCTACCCAGGAGAATCTCGATCATTAGCAGTCCTGATGGAGCGACTTTTATTAGGGAGAAAGCCCTACCAGCCGAAGCCGATAAGGCTTTCCAGGTCTAACCGGCGGAGCTAACTCAGTGGCCCCAGACCTTGATCGTGGTACCGGCCATGTTGATATCGGAAATGGCCAGCGAGCCGATGCTGCCTGCGCCAGTGGTAACACCAGCACCCGCGTAGGTACCACCGACATAGATGCCACCAACCGAAACGGTGCCGGTCATAGTCGGCAGGCTGATGGCCAGTTGCTGAGTATCGGTACCGCCGATGCTGGTGGTCACCACGTCAATTTTCAGCGGGTTGGCATCGGAGATGGTGAAGCCCGTGAAGGCCACGTTAGTGATGTTCAGACTGCCGCCACCGGTGTCGTTATCGGTGTATTTGATGTTACCAACGCTACCGCCGAAGTTGCCGGAGATGCTGATCCCGTCCTGACCGGTCACAGTCGACAGCGCGGAGTCATCCATCGCTTTCAGATCGGCTTGAGCCATGAACGGAGCAGCCAGCACAGCAGCGGCAAGAACCAGTTGTTTGAAGCTTTTCATTGTTGTTTTCTCCAAAGATCGCAGGTGGGTTATCCCCGGGCGTTGCCAGCGACTCCTGTCACTGGTAACTGGACCGGCTGACGCCGATCTCCAGTTCTGACGTTGCTTCCCTATTCACATCAGGTCTGGATTCGCGAAGCACTGTGCTTCCCGCCCTGACGACAAAACTACTGGGCTCGCCCCGACCTGCCAGCCCATCCAAGGGATGGAGCAGGGCCGAGGGCTAGCCCTACCCCGTGATCAAGCCTCGCTCAACAACCCCATACTCTTACCTTTAAGCACTGCTTGCGTGCGGCTGCGCACCCCGAGCTTGGCGAACAGGTTATGCAGGTGCCATTTGATCGTGGCTTCCGACAGATGCACCGCCTGGGCAATGTCGCGGTTCGACAAGCCCGCCGCCACGAAGCGCAGAATCTCCCGCTCGCGATGGCTAACATCTTGATTTTCATTGAAACTTTCAGGGTCAACGGCCAGCCGACGGCACTGCTCACGAAGCAATTCCGCCAGCCCTTGCCAGGCCACTGCACGCTTCGGTTCAGCCGCCCGCCAGGCGTCCCAGAGCGGTAGCAGCCACAATGCATCATCCTGGAACAGCCGGCGGTAGCCACTGTTCCAGGCGTCTTCGAGGGTTGGCTGGAACAACGCGAAGGCTTTTTCGCTGTTACCTTTGCGCCAATACGCCACAGAAAGTAACAAGGACAGGCGCAAACGACGGTCACGTTGATAATCGGCGGTTTGCTTCGCCAAGCAGGCTTCTAGACCGCTTTGGGCCTTATCCGCACGCCGCTCGCAGAGCGCCAGGCGCGCGTCGGAAAGTGCCTGCGCGGTCTCGGCATCGAGGTAACGCCCAGCCGGTAAAACCGCCAAGTGCCGCTGCATTTGCAAACACACGCGCTCGGCCTCATTCGGCCGCCGCAACCAGAGCAGAAACTGCACCTTGCAACTCATGCCCAACGCAAAGACACGCTCGTAACCTGCACCGTGCAGCTCAACCAACCACTCCTCTAGCTGAGCCAGGCCTTGTTCAGGCTCGCCGGCGAAGAAGCGTGCCCGCGCCATGACCAACTTGCCCCGGCTAATTAACTCGATCGGCGTCGCCACATCGCGCCAGGTCGTGGCCAGCGGCAATTCCGCGAGAATCGCTGCGTGCCGATCCTGTTCGTAGAGTAAATCCGCGTAAGCCAGGGCCAATGGTCCGCCGACCCGACTGCGCCGTCCGAACACCCGCTCCACCCGCCCCCGCGCGGCCTCGGCCAGTGCACGGCCGCGCTCGAGTTCACCGCTCTCTTTGCAGATCAGGGACTCGATCAGGCTGGTCATCACATGCAGGTATTCACTTTCGGTCAAGCGTAAGTTGTCACGCGCCCGCGCAATCGACTTGGCCGCTTCGCCGAACTCACCGAGTAACGCATAAGCCGCGGCTTGCACACAGGAAAGACTGGCGCGGAATACCGGCTGGTTATCCGGCGCCATACCCAACCACTGTCGGGCAACTTTCAAGCAGCTTTCCAGTTTGTCTTGATACAGCAGCACCAAGGCCTTGAGGACCTGCGCCGCCGCTAACAACTCCAGCAAGCCGAAGTGCATACCCTTGCCACGGCCTTGCAGCAAGCGCGTGCTGACCTCCTCGATCAGAGCCTCGGCATCGGCGAACTTCTGCTCGAAAGCCAGTTGCCAGGCATAAAAAATCTGAAACACCGGTTGCTCACGAATCACCTCGGTCGGCACGCTCTTGAGTATCGAGAGAATGCCGTAAACCCGGTTGCTCGCGATCAATCGCGCGCCCTGCCGCTCCAGCAACTCCGCCGCAAAGGCATAGTCACGTGCACGCAGGGCATATTTGATCGAGCGATCCGGCAGGTCATGACTCTCACACCAACGCGCCGCAGAATGCAGCAACGTCATGGGATCGCTACGCCGGGCCAAGCGCCCCTGGAGGAATTCGGCGAACAGGTGGTGATAACGGAACCACTCGCCCTGCTCGTCCAGCGGGATCACGAACAACTGCTCAGCCTGTAACCGCATCAGCATATCGAGGCCATCATGCCGTCCGGTCAGGGCATTGCACAGCTGCGCATTGAACTCATCGAGCACTGAAGTCTGGTCGAGAAACAGCTGCAAGCTCTCTGGCAAACTGATCAGCACGTCCTCGGCCAGATAGTCGGCGATATTGCGTTCGGTGCCGGATAATCCTGCGAGAAAGGCTGCTCGATCCGGGTGCCGAGCCATAGCCAGCGCCGCCAGATGCAAGGCGGTGATCCATCCTTCGGTGCGTGCCTGTAGCAGGGTCAGTTCCGCGCTGCTCAGCGACAGCTGCTTGATCTCCCGAAAATAGGCCCCAGTCTCATCAGGCGTCAGCCGCAGATCCTCGGCCTTGAGCCAAAAGACCCATGGCTGTTGCGAGGGCTGCGCAATCAACAAGCGTGACTGGTAGCGCGTACTGGCGATCAGATGCACAGTCGCCGGCAGATGCTCGATCAGGTAGCGCAGGGCCGGTCTCAGTTCCGGGTGACGAATGCGGTGGAAGTCATCCAGCATCAAGTAGATATGACCATCCAGGCGTTTGAGATCAGCAAGAAAAGCGTCGATCAGCGCCCCTCGCTGCCAACTTACATCGCCCTGCAACATCCCGGTGGTATTGCTGCCAAAGCCCGGATGCACTGCGTTGATCGCCGCTACCACGTATTGCAAAAGGCGTTGCGGCTCGCTGTCCGACTCATCGCAAGACAACCAGGCGACTCGCGCCCCGACGCTTAACAAACGCTGGCGGTACTGACTGAGCACGGTGCTTTTACCAAAGCCGGCTGGCGCACAGAGGATCACCAAACGCTGTTCACGCGCCGCGAATAACCGCTCGACCAAGGCTGTACGCACTAACTGCGAGCGGCCGCCTGCATCCGCCGGGAATAGCTTGGTGCGCAACAAGGGGAAAGACTGTAGGTGCGTCAAATGAGTAGTCATGACTGGAGCAACCTCAGCTCGCGGGCGCGACGGATGGCTTGCGTCCGATTGCGCACCTTGAGCTTCTCGTAGATGTTATGCAGATGCCATTTGACCGTGCCCAAGGCCAGCGCCAACTGCAGACCGATCTCGTCATTGGAGAGCCCCTTGGCCGCCAGCAGGACCACTTCGCGCTCACGCTCGGTAAGCCCCTCTTCCAACACTTCAAGCGACTTGCGCGCATCCTGGCCCGGCCAAACCGCCAACAGACCACGGATGAAGCCCTGCAATGCCGGCTGCCGCTCGGCCGCTTCCAGGTTTTGCAAGAGCAGACGGATCGCCTCACCTTCTTCAATAAACAGGCTGCACACACCTTCACGCTCGGCGCTGATCAAACACTGCACCAACAGCGTCTGCGCTCGCTCTTGATAGCCCAGGCGTTGGTAGCTGAGCGCGGCCAGCAGATCCAGACGTAACCGTTGCAGACCATGCCAACCGTTTTGTAACTGGCCACGCAGTTGGGTGATCTCATGCAGCGCTTCGCTGTAATGAGCGCGCGCCTGTTGCAGGCGAACCCGCGTTAAACCCTGCACCCAGAGCACCGGGTTAAACGCCATATACCGGTAGTTGGCGGCCAACTTGCTCCAGTCCACGCTCTGAAAGCGCTGCTCGGCGCGCTTGATCCGGTCTGTCGCCGGCTCCTGCAGAATCAGTGCAATCTCATCACCAGCGGCTTGAGCGTAGAAGCGCCAGGACTGGTTACGCGCAGCCAGGTTCTGCATCAGCACCAGGCTGGCGAGCGCATCCTTGGGCTTGTCCTGCATGCGCTGAGTGCGCGCCAGGCTCAGCATGCCCTGGGCATAGAGGTCGATCGGGTTGATCACATCGACAGTTGCCAGCGCCCAGCGCAGATTCCCCTCGACGGACTCCAAGCGCGCCTGATGGTAAGCAATCAGCGACTCGGTAATGGTCGGCAGCACCATGGCCCGCGACTTTTCCCCAAACCAGGGAATGACCCGCGTGCGCAACTGCTCGAACAGCAGGTGCGCCTGTTTGACCTGCCCTTGTTCAAGGCACAGCAGAATCTCGACGTTCGCTAGCTGCATGTCCAGGTAGCGGCCTTCGAGGAAGTGCTTGCGTTGTTGCGCCAAGGCCAGCAACCGCCGGGCCTGCTCGGGTTGCGCGAGCATGACCTGGGCCAAGGCGCCGATGATCAACATGGCCACCTCGAGAAAGGCGGAATGTTGCCCCAGCTGCGCCTCGACCTTGCGCGCCAGGCTGACGCAGGTTTCCAGGTCATCTTTCTGTAGAGCCAGCACAGCTTTGATTGCCAGGGTAGCTAACACCCTGTCACTTAACTGGCCTTCGGATTTCTCCTTGCCCCAACGCGCCAGCAACTCATCGAGCACGCCGTTGGCTTCCGGTAACGACAGCTCAGCAGCGCGCGTCCAGACATCGGCTAAAACCAGCATCGGGAAGTTTTCGGCAATCTCATTGGGTACGTGCTGACGCCAGCGGTAAATCAGGTTGAGCTGGCCGCGATTGATTAGCTCCAAGCCGCAACCAT
>JBOICE010000057.1:0-8288 GCA_050739815.1 Pseudomonas sp.
GGCTGCCGGCGCGCGCGCTAAGCCTCGCCGAAGCCTGGAGTCCTGAGCCAAACAACGCTCGAGTCGGCGACTCCCTGACGCGCAGCTTGATGCTCAAGGTCGAGGGCCTCTCCAGCGCGCAACTGCCGCCACTACCCGCGACCGCGGTGAACGGCCTGCGTCGTTATCCCGATCAACCCCAGTTGGGCAATCAAGCCAGCGAACGCGGCCTGATCGGCAGCCGTGAAGAACGTGAAGCGCTAGTACCTAACCGCAGCGGTCGGCTTGAACTCCCCGCTCTGGAAGTGGTTTGGTGGAACACTAAAGAAGACCACTTGGAGCGCACCAGCCTACCCGCGCGCACGTTAGAAGTAGCCAATAACCCGGCACTGGAGGTGGAAGCACCGGTGAGTTCGGCGCCTTCGACGGTATTGCTCGAGGGTCCGGCGCTCTGGCCTTGGCAACTGGCCTGCACCCTGCTCAGCGGTACCACCCTATTAGGCTTCGGCCTCTGGTGGCGTGCGCGCCGACAACCCGCAGTATCCCGCGCGGCGCAGAATGGCCCCAGCCCCCGCAGCCTGCTCGACGACCTCAAGCGTGCCTGTCTGGCCAACGATTCGCAGGCCACCCGCCAGGCACTAGATGCCTGGGCTCGCCAGCAACCGGAAACCCTCGCCGATATGGCGGCACGCTTCGTACCACTGTCGGAGGCACTCGATGGTCTGAACGGCGCGCTCTACAGCGAAAGCGGCCAATATTGGCAAGGTGAAGAGCTGTGGAAAGCGATCCGCGCGCTACCCGCCGCAGAAGCCATGCTGGCTGGCACACAGGAACCCAGCCCGCTGCCACCGCTGTATCCACGCTGACGCTGCAGAGTGGAATCCCGAAGGGGCTTCCACTGTCGCCAAACGCCACAGCTGCAGCTGGCCGAGTTCGCGGTTCGCCTGTTTGAGGGGGTCTTCCTCGCCCACCGACACGCCACCCGAGGTCATCAGCATGTCCCATTCCGAGGCCGCCAGACTCAGGGTATCGCGACTGGCCGACAGGTCGCCGGCCATCACCTCGTAGTCATGCACCTCCCTGCCCAGGCTGCGCAGCACGGCGCCGAGGCTGAAGCGGTTGGCGTTGTAGATTTGCCCCGGCTGCAGGGCTTCACCCGGCTCACGCCGTTCATAGCCACTGCTCAGCAGGCCAACCCCTAGCGGCCGGTACACAGGCCTGTGGGCTAAGCCCATGCTGGCCAGCAAGCCGACTTCCTGCGGGTGCAGACGCTGGCCGGCACTCTGCAGCGGCGCGCCGTTGTGCGACTCTTCACCTTTGTGCCGCACATGGGCGCCCTCCTTCGCGGCTGGCAGCCAGACGCCGGAGCCTTCGACGCAACAGTCCTCGTGCGCCACTACGGTGTCGGCACCTGGCGGCAAAGGCGCGCCGATAAAAATACGCACGGCCCGGCCAGCGGCAGGAAGCCACCCGCGATGGGCAGGTCACGGCATGCAGGGCATAACCCTTCATGGCGCTGGTCCTAGGCGGGCACATCGCTGGGGGCCAACAGGCCCTGGGCCGGCACGCGGCCGAGGGCCTGTTGGCCCAACTTACGGCGGTTTTGGCGCCCGGCCTAGCAGGTGTTCGATCACCTCATTGGCCGAGTGTGGGTTACTGCCGTCGCAGCCAAAGCCGCTCGTGGACGAGGACCGTAGGCGCCGACCGGACGGTCCGGCAAGGCTTGCAGGTGCGGGACGAAATTGCACGGCCGCGTGCGGCTATCCAGCTGCTCGCCAAGGATGCGTTACCAGGCGGTGCGACAGGCATTCGGCGAGCCCGGCAGGCAGCACACCAGGGTGCTGTTGGCAAAGCCGGCGAGCCCCCGCGATTGCAGACCGGGGTGCCAATCTCGCTGACCGACACCTGGCGCAATAGCTCAACGAAGCCTTGACGCGCTTGCCCAGCAGCGGCTCGACCGCCCGTGGGGTCGTTATCGCGAGCGGTAAAGCCGGTGCCGCCAGTGATCAGCAGCACCGACACCAGCGCGTCGACAATCCACTGCGAAAGCTGGGCGCGAATCTGCTAGATGGTGTCGATCACGATGGCCCGCGCAGCCAACCAATGGCCGGCCTCTTCCAGCGGGCTGAGCAGGGTCTGGCCGGAGGTATCGGTGCCCGCCGTGCGCGTTGAGTACGGCGATCCGCGCCACGGCGAACGCATCGCCCTTGAGCTGGTCGCCCTGCTCGATCAACTGCAGGTTTAACGGACAGGCTGCGGCCTGTCGGCGGTTTGAACCGCGCGGCGCAGAGCCCATGTCCAAAGAGCCAGTGCGCAGAACAGCCCGACGGGCCGCCCTGTGTCAGGCAGATCAGAAGAACGACAGCGCCAAACCTTCGCGGTCAAAGGCGAGGAAATTGCCGATACTGCCGGTTTCGATCGCGCCCACCCTCATCTTCAGCGGCTGCTCGGCCTCGTCGCTAC
Organism: Pseudomonas sp.; assembly: GCA_050739815.1. GTDB lineage: Bacteria > Pseudomonadota > Gammaproteobacteria > Pseudomonadales > Pseudomonadaceae > Aquipseudomonas. The sequence continues at coordinate 2,443 of JBOICE010000057.1, forward strand.
TCGGCGGCATGCCGGCACGTCCGGACAAGCCGGCGGCGCACACCAGATCCCAGTCGATGCCGGTGCGGCTGGACTCGGCCAGCAGGCCGGCAAAACCATCCAGTTCGTTGGGCAGCTTATGACACAGCGCACCGCCCTGCTGCTCGGCATGCCACTGTTGCCCGGCCGCGGAGGCGTATTCAGGCGGCTCGGCGGCGACGAATGCAAACAGCAGGCGCGCGGTTCCGCCTGGGCCTGGGCGGCACTCAGCGGGTCAGTAAACCGGGCAATAGTCATGGCGGCGCATCCTGTAGGCAGCATCGAGCAAAATCAGTGCTCACACTGGAACGCCCGCCCCGTGCTTGACCACCTCGCTTAAGGGCTACATAGCCCGCGCAATCGGGCGATGACCTGCAGTGGCGCGGGCTCTGTCCTCGCGACAAGCTGAACCAGCCGCTTTACTGACCTTGAGTCAAGCAGTCAATGAACTGTGCAAACAGCTCGGCTTGCGAGCCGATTGCGAGTTTTGCATAGAGATTCTTGCGGTGCATGCGCACGGTCTCCGGGGAGATATCCACCACGCGCGCGGTGGACTTTACCGAGTGACCGCGAAGAATCAGGTGGGCTACTTCACGCTCACGCTCGGTCAGCAGGTCGCAACCAAAACTCATAAAGGCCGCCTGAATTTGCTGATTGAGATTAGCCTGAGGCACTTGCGCAACGGCCAACGGATCAACGACGAGCGTGCCGCGTTGTAGGCCCGAGCGGGCAAATTGTGCAATCACCGCGCGCACCAAGGGTTCAACGGCCCGCAGCAAATCCAGTTGTTCGTGGGTGAAGCGCCCGGCACTCAGCCCCTGATACAGACACACGGAAATTTTGCGGTGATCGCCCAAATCGACGATGTAGTAGCTGTCCTCCGCACTGCCGGTCTTCAGGTAGTAACTCTTGTAATACTCACTGTTGAAAAAGTCGTCCGGGGCGATCTCTGCCAGGTGATAGAACCCTTGCGCAAGGCCGCTTTCCACGGCCAGACAGAAGGGATCGAGCAAGTAACCGCGAGAAAAGTAGCGATTGATGATCGCGTCACGGTGCTCGTCAGGAATGCCTTGCTGATACAGCAACTGCGGCGGCTGGCCTTTGCATTCGAGGCTGATCATCATCGACTCGATCGGCATCAAACGGCCGAGGGCCGCCGCCAGGTGACAGGGAAAGTCCGGCTCGCCGACGCAGGCAAAGGCTTGCGCCAGGCCGAGGTGCCAGTCATGCAAGGCAGGCAGGGAAAGTGCAGCAGAGGTGTCGTCGCGGGTCCGGCTCATGCCGGCCAGTCTAGCGGTCGAGCCACCGGCCTGTAAAACGCCGAGGTGGCGCTGGGCATAGCCATGCCCAGCGCCATCCCACGACTCATTGGCCGGCGTACTGACCGCTGCGCTTGAGCTCTTCGGCCGCATCGATGATGCACTCACGCAGCGTTTCAACGATCTCATCAACCTGAGCACGAGTAATGATCAGCGGTGGCGACATCACGTTGAGGTGCACGATCGGCCGCACCAGCAAGCCTTTCGCCTGAGCGCGCAGGTGAATCTTCTCGCCGATATTCAGACTCTCCGGGAACAGCTCCTTGGTTTTCTTGTCGGCAACAAACTCAACGCAAGCCATGAGTTTCTTGCACCGCACATTGCCCACCAGCGGCAAGTCGGCGAGCGTCTGCAAACGCTGCTCCAGGTAGCTACCGACATCTTCCACGTGGGCCAGCAGGTTTTCCCGCTCGATGATCTCGATGTTCTTCAGCGCCGCCGTGCAGCACACCGGATGGCCGCTGTAGGTGAAACCATGGGTGAAGCAACGTCCCTTGCCCGGTTCGCCAATCACCTGCCAGATGCGCTCGGAGAAAATCATCGCCCCCAGGGGAAGGTAGGCGGAGGTCAGGCCCTTGGCCGTGGTGATGATGTCCGGTTGCATGCCAAACACCTCTTCCGAGGCGAAAAACTTGCCCAGCCGACCAAATGAAGTCACCACTTCATCGGCCACATAGAGCATGTCGTAACGCTGACAGACCTCCCACATGCGCTGGTGATAACCCTGCGGCGGGATGATCACTCCACCGGAGCCCATGATCGGTTCGGCGAAGAAGGCCGCCACCTTATCGGCGCCAATGGTGAGGATCTTGTCCTCGAATTCATTCACCAGAAACTCGAGGAACTGCGCCTCATCCATGCCGTGCGGTGCACGGTAGGGGTTGGGATTGGAGATGTGGTGAATTTTATCGTGGGCGTAATCGAACTCCGGCACTCGGTCGGCGGCCTTGTTGCCAAGCGACATGCACAGGCTGGTGGAGCCGTGGTAGGAATTGTAGCGCGCGATGATGTGTTTCTTTTCCGCTTTGCCACGGCAGTTCTGATAGTACTGAATCAGCCGATAGGCCGTGTCCACTGCGGTGGAGCCGCCAGTGGTCAGAAACACATGATTGAGATCACCCGGCGCCAGGCTGGCAAGCTTGTCGCACAGCTTGATGGCCACGTCGTTGGCCATGTCACAGAACGGATTGGCATAGGCCAACTGGCGCACTTGCTCGGCAATCGCATCGGCCATTTCCTCACGACCCAAGCCGATATTGGTACACCACATGCCGCCCACCGCATCGAGGTAGCGATTGCCCTGCGTGTCGTAAATATAGGCACCCTCGCCAGCGACGATATTCAAGGCGCCCTGCTCACGATGCTCATCAAACACATGGTAACCATGCATGTAATGCGCTTTATCCGCGGCGACCAGTTGCTCTTGATCAAACTGCGCGAAGAACGCTTGTGTAGGAGTTGTCATAACCTGTCCCTTCAGTGGAGCCATTTCGTGTGTGTCGAGATGTTCTTGCGGCTAGGGCAACACTGATTTATTCGAATTCGTCGCTCCCGCGAGGGCGCGAGCCCAGTTAAATCGAGGCGCTGGTTCCCCGCTTTGGCGGGGATGGCGAATAACTCAGTACTTCCCTAACACCGTGACTAGCGCTTACATACCGGTCTTCACCGTGTTCCAGGTACGGGTCATCAAACGCATGTTTTTGGCTGACTGGGTTTTCTGCGCAAACAGGCGTTGGCGGGTTGCATCGTCCGGGTAAATCGCCGAGTTGTTGCGAATCTCGGCGTTCACCAGCGGTGTCGCCGCCTGGTTACTGTTGGCGTAATTGATGTAGTTGGTCACATCCGCCATGACTTGCGGCTGCAACAGGTATTCGAGGAACTTGTGGGCATTGGCGACATGTGGTGCATCACTGGGGATGTACATGTCATCGAACCAGATCAGCGAGCCTTCCTTGGGAATGAAATAGGACAGATTGACCTTGAGTCCTGCTTCCTGGGCACGTGTCTGGGCGGTGGCGTAGTCGCCAGACCAGGTCATGGCCATGCACACCTCGCCATTGGGCAGGCTGTTCAAATAGTTTACGGAGTCAAACTTCTTGATGTAGGGCCTTACGGAGAGCAACAACTGTTCGGCCGCCTTGAGATCAGCCGGGGCTGCGCTGTTTGGGTCGCGGCCCAGATAAGTCAGCGCCAGCGGGATAACTTCCGTCGAGGAGTCGAGGAAGGTCACCCCACAATCGGCAAAGCGCGAGATGACTTTCGGATCGAAGATCATGGCCAATGAGCCGATCGGCGCATCCGGCATGCGCGCCTTGATCTTGTCGACGTTGTAAGTGATGCCGTTACTCCCCCAGGTGTAAGGAGCCGAGTAGGTAACTCCCGGGTCATAACCCTCGAGGCTTTTCAGCACCAAGGCATCGAGATTGCCCCAGCTGGGCAATTGCTTCTTATCCAGAGGCTGAAACACCTTGGCCTCGATCAGCGGCGGTACCAACGACGCATTGAGCACCACCAAGTCATAACCAGAGCGCCCGGCCAGCAACTTGGCCTGTACCGTCTCATAGCCGTCAAAGGTGTCGTAAATCACCTTGATGCCGGTGGCTTTTTCAAAGTCCGCGAGGGTCTTCTCGCCGATGTAGTCGGCCCAGTTAAATAGCCTCAGGGTATTGGCATCAGCAACCTCGATGCTGTGACTCACTGCGGGGATGGATACAAGTAGTGTGCTGAAGATTGCTGCGAGCGTTTTCTGCATGTCAGTCCCACCTTGTCGTTATTGTTCTGCTCGGCCTGAGCGGGTGTGCCTACTGTTCTATACCAACCGGCAGCGCGCCATACTCCGATCGGGTAGGTACTTCCTATAGGTGTGCGGTATAGAGTGGTGCAGCATCGCTCGCCAAGCCCAGGTAATTTTCGGCCCTGAGCCAGCACCTGCGTTTTTCCCGACTCGAGCCAGCACTGCGCAAAGCCCACCTGATCAGCGCCACGCTGTCCTGCCTGAAACGCCACGGTTTTCAAGGCGCGTCAATTCGCAAAATTTGCGCAGCGGCCGGTGTTTCAGTCGGTTTGATCAACCACCACTACGCCGGCAAAGAAGAACTGGTTGCCGAAGCCTATCTGGCGATAACCGCACGGGTGATGGCTCTGCTGCGCACGGCTGTCGAGCAAGCAGCGCCAGACGGGTGCGCGCGTTTGTCCGCAGTGTTTCAGGCCTCGTTCTCCGCCGAGTCACTCGAGCCCCAGTTGCTGAGCGTTTTACCCGCGCGGCAGCGGGTACAGATGCTCGTCAAACTGCGCCAGGCGCGGAAACTCCAGTGCCTGGTCCGTGCCCAGGTTTGCCAGACGGAGCTGATAAGCCTTGAGGAAGTTCTCCCGCGCCTCATGACTGATATACGGCACATGCCAGGCCACAAACGGCGCCAGTACCTGCATGCCGACATAGGCCAAGGTGCCGCGCAGCAGCGGCCGCAGCATGTCTTCCAGCGGACCGTGAATCGCCTCCTCGCCAAACATGTACTCACGCCCACCGAGGGTCAGCGTCACCAGGGCTTTTTTGCCCGCCAGCCCCCCCTGATCGTAGAAGCGCTTGCCGCCATAACAGATGCCGGAAACCAGCACTCGATCGATCCAGCCCTTGAGAATGGCCGGGGTCGAGAACCAGTACAGCGGGAAGTTGAGAATCAGCAGATCGGCCCACAGCAGCTTGTCCAGCTCGCCCTGGATATCCGCCGCCAGGCTGTGCTTTTTCGCACCTTCGCGCTGTTCCAGGGCGTAGACCAGATAATCCGGATTTTCCCGGGCGGTAAAATCTTCCGCGCCGGCCACCGGGTTCCAGTTCATCGCGTAAAGGTCTGAGGTGCACACCTCATGGCCTTGGCCCTGCAAGGTTTCCAGCGCCAGATCGCGCAGTGCGCTGGTGAAAGATTGGGGTTCGGGGTGAGCATGTACCAGCAAAACCTTCATGGATGATCCTTGCAGCAATTGACGATGCTTAAATTCATGCCGGCTTCACAGCTGGATGGCCTTGAGCTCGAGGAATTCAGCGAGGCCTTCCTCGCCCTACACGCGGCCGTTGCCCGGATTAGATCCGGCGATCTGTAGTTGCAGAGCCCATCAATAACCCTCCCCGTCGAGGCGAATCAACGCGTCGACCGCAATGGCGCCTTGCGCATTTACCAGCAGGGGGTTCACGTCCAGTTCCAGCAGCTGCCCGGCGTTCTCGCAGGTGTAATCCGCCACCGCGCGTATCGCCCGCACCAGCGCCTCCATATCGACCGTTGCGCGGCCACGGAAGCCTTGCAGCAAGGGCGCGCTGCGCAGGCTGAGCAAAGCCTCGCGAATCGCACCCTCGGTGGTCGGCAGCAGCAGGCTGCGGCTGTCCTTGAGCAGCTCGACGAGAATCCCGCCGGCACCGATCACCAGCGCCAGGCCAAAACCGTTTTCGCGTTTGATCCCAACGATCAGCTCGGCCAGCGGCGGCGCCGCCATGCGTTCCAGCAGCACCCGCTCGAA
>JBOICE010000058.1:0-5095 GCA_050739815.1 Pseudomonas sp.
CCATGATGCTTGCGGCAGTCGAGACAGTGACAAAGGCCGACCCGGTATGGGAGTCCCGACGCCACAATTCGGACGTTGCCGCACAGGCAACCGCCCGTGAATCGGTCCATGCTGCGTCTCCTCTAAAATCAAGCGGTCGGAATGTTTACAACGAACCCCGTCGGGCGTCCATGAAAGATGCGCCAGCCTTTTCGGCTGTAGGCTTTACAGCGTCGAGAAAATAAACCTTCGACTGCGCGTGCCGAATTCTTGTGAGCAGTATGTCGAGATCTATAAAGCCGGCGTCCACGATGCTCTACCCACTGGGCCACGACGGAGCCATTGCGCGACGCTGCGACGCTTGAGCATTTCGTTGATGGCTACCGCAAGGCCGGTCTTCCCGAGTGACGCGCCGGCGTGACCTCGCAAACGGCCATTATCGGTGGTTGTGAAAATAGCAGCTAAACGACTGCAAAGGGTCGCTTTGAGCCAGTCGGCTGACACTCGCAATGCTCATACCGCATGCCCCAGGATCAAGCCGTAGACCAAGCCCAGGCCGTGGATGCTGCAAACCCACCTTCAGCCCTCCCTGTTCGCCACCGACAGGTACAGCGGTGTAAGCCTGGGTTTGCGCCACCGCCCCGCTCCATTAAGCTCGCTGCATACCCACCGCCAGAAGGATGCTGTCATGTTTCGTCTTACCGCCTTAGTCGCCGGCCTGGCCCTCTCGGCCAACGTATTCGCCCTCTCCCTGACCGATCTGTCGCAAACGGACGCCAGCGGCGGCCTCAAGGATGCCCTGACCCAGGGTGCGCAAATTGCCGTCAAACAACTGGGGACGCCCGGCGGCTTCAGCAATAACCCGGACGTGCGCATCGAACTGCCGGGCAACCTCGGCAAAGCCGCCAAGGCCATGAAGATGATGGGCATGGGCGCTCAAGTCGAGCAGTTGGAAACCAGTATGAACAAAGCCGCCGAAGCCGCCGTACCCCAGGCCCAGGCGCTGTTGCTGGATGCGGTGAAGAAGATGACCGTGCAGGACGCCAAAGGCATCCTCAGCGGCCCGGACGATGCAGCCACGCAGTATCTGAACAAAACCAGCCGCGAGCAGATCCGCACCAAGTTCCTGCCGATCGTCAAGAAAGCCACCGATCAGGTTGGCCTGGCCAAGCAATACAACAGCTTCGCCGGCCAAGCCGCCAGCCTAGGGGCTGTCGATGCGAAAAGCGCCAACATCGAAGGTTACGTGACCGAACAAGCACTGAATGGCTTGTTCGAGATGATCGCCAAACAAGAAGCCAGCATTCGCGAGAACCCAGCCGGTGCCGCTACCAGTCTGGCGCAGAAGGTGTTTGGCGCGCTGTGATAGGTGGTAGATGAATTGTCAGTGGATGAGCTGTTGATAGATGAACTGCTGGTGGATGAGCTGCTGGGTTTCGCTGCGCTCTACCCAGCCTACCGATGGGTGGAGCGCTAGCGAGGCCCGGCTAAATCATTGCTCTTCCTTGACCCTGAACCAGGCCGCGTAGAGCGCCGGCAGGAACAGCAAGGTCAGTGCCGTGGCGACGATCAGCCCGCCCATGATCGCCACGGCCATTGGCCCGAAGAAGGTGCTGCGTGACAGCGGAATCATCGCCAGCACTGCCGCCAGGGCGGTCAGCACGATAGGCCGAAAGCGCCGCACGGTGGATTCGATAATCGCGTGCCAACGGTCCATGCCAGTGGCGATATCCTGTTCGATCTGATCGACCAGGATCACCGAGTTACGCATGATCATCCCCGCCAGGGCGATGGTGCCAAGCATGGCGACAAAGCCGAACGGCTGACGAAACACCAGCAGGAACAGCGTCACGCCAATCAGCCCCAACGGCGCGGTAAGAAACACCATCGCCGAGCGTGATAAGCTCTTCAGTTGCAGCATCAGCAGGCTCAGTACCACGACGATAAACAACGGAACCCCGGCGTTTACCGACCGCTGTCCACGCGTCGAATCCTCGACGGTACCGCCGACATCGAGCAGGTAGCCATCCGGCAGTTCTGCGCGGATCGAGTCGAGGGTCGGCAGTATCTGTTTGACCAGACTGGCCGGCAGCTCCTTGCCGTAGATATCCGCCCGCACCGTGACGGTCGGCAGGCGGTTACGGTGCCAGATGATGCCTTCTTCAAAGCCGTACTTGAGCGTGGCGATCTGTGACAACGCAACGCTTTTGCCCTTGTCCGTCGGCACTGCCAGGCTCGGCAGCAAGGCCAGCTCTTGCCGCTCGCGAACAGTACCGCGCAGCAGAATTTCGATCAGCTCGTTGCCTTCGCGGTACTGGCTGACGCTGTTGCCGGACAGCGCACTTTGCAAGAATTGCGACAGATCGGCACTGGTCACTCCGAGGGCTCGTGCCCGCTCCTGATCGATGCTCAGGTAAACCACCTTGCTCGGTTCTTCCCAGTCCAGGTGCACGTTCACCACGTGCGGATTCTCGCGCACCTTGTCCGCGACCTTGCGCGCCAGTGCCCGGGCCTCGTCGATGTGCTCGCCGGAAACGCGGAACTGCACCGGGTAACCCACAGGTGGACCATTCTCCAGACGCGTCACACGGGTGCGCAGGGTCGAAAAATCTTCGTCCAAGCGCTTGATCAACCAACTGCGAATCGCCTCGCGATCCTCGATGGTTTTCGCCAACACCACGAACTGGGCGAAGCTGGCGGCCGGCAGTTGCTGGTCCAGCGGCAGGTAGAAACGCGGCGAACCGGTGCCGACATAGACCACATAGTTGTCGATGCCTGGGTGTTCCTTGAGCATCTGCTCCAGGTGTTTGACCTGTTCCTCGGTTGCCTTCAACGAGGCGCCTTCGCTGAGTTTCAAGTCCACCATCAGCTCCAGTCGGCCTGAGGATGGGAAAAACTGCTGCGGCACGAAGCGGAACATCAGCACGGCAGCGACAAACAGGCCGAAGGTCAGCAGGATCACGGTCTTGCGCCGCCGCACGCACCACTCGACCAGGCTGCGGACGCGCTGGTAGAACGGCGTCGAATAGGGGTCATGGCCCTTTGCGCTGCCGCCATGCCTGGCGGCGTGCAGCTTGGCCAGATCCGGCAACAGCCGCGCACCGATATACGGAACGAAGATCACCGCAGCGAACCATGAGGCCATCAACGCGATAGCCACCACCTGGAAGATCGAGCGGGTGTATTCGCCGGTGCCCGACTGCGCAGTGGCAATCGGCAGGAAGCCCGCAGCGGTGATCAGCGTACCGGTGAGCATCGGAAAGGCAGTGCTGGTCCAGGCAAAGCTGGCGGCCCTTATCCGATCAAAGCCCTGCTCCATCTTGATCGCCATCATCTCGATCGCAATGATCGCGTCGTCGACCAACAGCCCGAGCGCCAGTACCAGAGCCCCGAGGGAAATTTTATGCAGGCCGATCCCGAAGTAGTACATGGTGGTGAAGGTCATCGCCAGCACCAGCGGAATCGTCAGGGCAACCACCAGGCCAATGCGCAAACCGAGGGAGAAGAAACACACCAGCATGACGATCGCCAAGGCCTCGGCCAGTACCTGGACGAACTCGCCGACACCGGTTTTCACTGCCGCCGGTTGGTCCGAGACCTTGTGTAGCTGCATGCCTGCCGGTAGGGTTTCCTGCATGCGGGCAAACTCGGTTTCCAGCGCCTGGCCCAAGATCAGGATGTCGCCGCCAGCCTTCATCGAGACGGTCAGGCCAATCGCATCTTCGCCCATGAAACGCATCCGCGGCGCCGGTGGATCGTTGAAGCCACGGTGTACCTCCGCCACATCACCGATGCGGAAGGTACGGTCGCCCACTCGAATCGGGAAGTCGTTAATTTCCTTCACCGACTCGAAGCGCCCAGTCACGCGTAGCTGGATACGCTCGCTCGGGGTTTCGAAGAAGCCCGACGCGGCCACCGTGTTCTGCGCCTCCAGAGCCTGCTGCACGGCGGCCAGCGGTAGGCCGAGGGTGGCCAATTTGACGTTGGACAGCTCGATCCAGACTTTCTCGTCCTGTAGGCCGAGCAGATCGACCTTGCCAACATCCTTGACCCGTTGCAGTTGCAGCTGGATGCGGTCGGCGTAGTCCTTGAGCACGGCGTAGTCGAATCCGCTGCCGGTCAGCGCATAGATATTGCCGTAGGTGGTGCCGAATTCGTCGTTAAAGAACGGCCCCTGTATCCCCGGCGGCAAGGTATGGCGGATATCACTGACCTTCTTGCGGACCTGATACCAAAGCTCTGGTATCTCTTTGGAGTTCATCGAGTCACGCGCCACAAAGGTCACCTGCGACTCGCCGGGACGGGAGAAGGAGATGATCTTGTCGAACTCGCCGGTCTCCATCAGCTTCTTTTCGATGCGTTCGGTAACCTGCCGCGCGACTTCCTCGGCACTCGCCCCCGGCCAGTTGGTACGCACCACCATGGCCTTGAAGGTGAAAGGTGGGTCTTCACTCTGACCCAGCTTGGTATACGAGAGCGCGCCGACAACCGCCATCAGCAACATGATGTAGAGGACGATCTGGCGGTTGCGCAGAGCCCACTCGGACAGGTTGAAACTCATCCGTGATTACTCCTGCGCCGCCAGTTTGACCGCTCGATTGTCGCGATCCACCGGCCGGACTACCTGGCCTTCGCGCAGCACCTGAACGCCCGCAGCGACGACCCAATCGTCGGCTTGCAAGCCGCCCAGGATTGGCACCCGCTGCTCACCATAGGGGCCAATGCGTACCGGGGTTCGTATGAGCTTGGAATCCTTGGGATCGACCACCCAGACAAACGGCGCACCATTTTCTGCACTCAACGCCGAGATCGGCACCGACAACGGCACCGCACCTATAACCGGGACATAAACTCGGGCGCTCTGCCCCAGTTCCGCGGGCACCTTACCCTCACTGAAGGCTACCCGCGCGGCAAAGGTCCGCGACTGCGGGTCAGCGGCCGGCGACAGCTCACGGATGCGCCCAGGAAAACGCTGATCCGGCTGTGACCAAAGCTCTACCGACACGACTTGGCCAATCTTGAAGTGCTCGAAACTATGTTCCGGCAGGCTTATCAATACTTCACGCTCGCCATCGGCGGCCAGGGTAAATACCGTCTGCCCGGCAGACACGACATT
>JBOICE010000059.1:0-24982 GCA_050739815.1 Pseudomonas sp.
CCCATTCCCATTGCTGGTGAACAAGAGCCTGAACTTTATCGTCGAGCTCGAAGGGGTGGATGCGTTCGGTCGCGACTCCGGTCTGGCGATCATTCCGGCACCGCGCTTGCTGCCGCGCGTGATCAAGGTGCCCGAGGAGGTCGGTGGGGCCGGCGATAACTACGTATTTCTGTCTTCGATGATCCACGCCCATGCCGACGATCTGTTCCAAGGCATGAAGGTCAAGGGCTGCTATCAGTTCCGCTTGACCCGTAACGCCGACTTGTCGGTGGACACCGAGGATGTCGAGGATCTGGCCCGCGCCCTGCGCGGTGAACTGTTCTCGCGCCGTTATGGCGATGCTGTCCGTCTGGAGGTGGCCGATACCTGCCCGAAGCACCTGGCCGATTACCTGCTCAAACAGTTCACCCTGAGCGAGAGCGAGTTGTATCGGGTCAACGGTCCGGTCAACCTGACGCGCTTGTTCAGCATCACCGGGCTGGACAGTCACCCCGAGCTGCAATACACGCCGTTCACCCCGGTGATCCCCAAGCTGCTACAGAACAGTGACAACCTGTTCAACGTGGTCAGCAAGCAGGACATCCTCTTGCTGCACCCCTTCGAGTCCTTCACCCCGGTGGTTGACCTGTTGCGGCAGGCGGCGAAAGATCCGCAGGTGCTGGCGGTCAAGCAGACGCTGTACCGTAGCGGCGCCAATTCCGAGATCGTCGACGCCTTGGTGGATGCTGCGCGCAACGGCAAGGAAGTGACTGCGGTGATCGAGTTGCGGGCGCGCTTCGACGAAGAGTCCAACCTGCAACTGGCCAGTCGCCTGCAGGCGGCGGGCGCGGTGGTGATTTATGGCGTGGTCGGCTTCAAGACTCACGCCAAGATGATGTTGATCCTGCGGCGTGAGAGCGGCGAGATCGTCCGTTACGCCCACCTCGGCACCGGCAACTACCACGCCGGCAATGCCCGCCTGTACACCGACTACAGCCTGATCACCTCGGATGATGCGCTCTGCGAAGACGTCTCCAAGTTGTTCAGCCAGTTGATTGGCATGGGCAAGACGCTACGGATGAAGAAGCTGCTGCATGCGCCCTTCACCCTGAAGAAAGCCTTGCTCGACATGATCGCGCGGGAAACGCAGTTGGCCGGTGAGGGCAAGTCCGCGCACATCATGGCCAAGTTCAACTCCTTGACCGATCCGAAGATCATCCGTGCGCTCTACAAGGCCAGCCAGTCCGGGGTGCGCATCGATCTGGTGGTGCGCGGCATGTGTTGTCTGCGTCCGGGCATACCGGGGGTGTCGCACAACATCCATGTGCGCTCGATCATCGGGCGCTTTCTCGAGCACACGCGGGTCTTCTACTTCCTTAATGGCGGCGACGAGAAAATTTACCTCTCAAGCGCCGACTGGATGGAGCGCAACCTGGATAAACGGGTCGAAACCTGCTTCCCGGTGGAAGGTAAGAAGCTGATCCTGCGGGTGAAGAAGGAACTGGAGTCCTACCTCACCGACAACACCCAAAGCTGGGTGCTGCAACCCGACGGGCGCTACGTGCGGGTGAGCCCGACCGGCAATCAGAACGCGCGTAATGCGCAGGCGGGTCTGCTGGAGCGGCTGACCAACCTGCCGCTCAGCGTACGCTGAGCGTCAGGCCGATGCGCTTCAGCCACTCGGCCTCCTGTTCAAAGTCGGCCTGAATCAACGGGTTGGCGACCAGCCAACCCTCGGGGAACAGCACATCCAGGTTCTGGGCACCGGCCTGTAACTGCACCTGCGGCATTTCTTGCGTGCCGCGGATGTGGTGGATGAGGATGGCGAAACGCAGCAGCACGCATAAGCGCAGCAGCTTGATGCCTTCATCGCCGAACTCGGCGAACTTGTCCTTGGGGATGTTGCGCCGATGGCCACGCACCAGCAGCGCCAGCATTTGCTGATCTTCTCGGGAGAAGCCGACCAGATCCGAGTGCTCGATCAGATAGGCGCCGTGCTTGTTGTATTGATAGTGGGCGATGTCCAGGCCGATTTCATGCACCTTGCTTGCCCAGCTCAGCAGCTCGCGGTTCCAGTCGTCGTCGAGCTCCCAATCCGTGGCCACATCCTCCAGTGCTTCCAGCGCTTTGACTTCGACCCGCAAAGCCTGTTCCAGATCGACGTGGTAGCGCTCCATCAGCGCGCTCAGGGTGCGTTCGCGAACGTCCTCGTGGTGGTGACGACCGAGCAGGTCGTACAGCACGCCTTCACGCAGTGCGCCTTCGGAGTGGTGCATGCGTTGCAGATCCAAGGCATCGAAGATGGCCTCGAGAATCGCCAAGCCGGCCGGGAAGATGGCGCGGCGATCCGGTTTGATGCCGTCCATCTCCAGCTTGTCCACCTCACCGAGCTTCAGCACCTTGCGCTTCAGCCAGGCCAGGCCCTCGCCGTTCACTTCGCCGTTGCCCAGGCCGCCGGCTTTGATCGCCAGACCGACGGCGCGAATGGTGCCCGAGGCGCCCACCGACTCCTGCCAGGTGAGGCGGCGCAGGCCGTGCTCGATCCCCATCAGTTCCAGGCGCGCTGCGGTATAGGCCTGGGCATAGCGTGCGGCGGTGATCTTGCCGTCGCGGAAATAGCGTTGGGTATAGCTGACACAACCCATCTGTAGGCTTTCGCGCAGCAGTGGTTCGAAGCGCTGGCCGATGATGAACTCGGTGCTGCCGCCACCAATATCCGCCACCAGGCGTTTGCCGGGGGTGTCGGCGAGGGTGTGTGAGACACCCAGGTAAATCAGACGGGCCTCTTCGCGGCCGGAGATGACTTCCACCGGGTGGCCGAGGATTTCTTCAGCGCGGCGGATAAACACCGTGCGGTTGCGCGCTTCGCGCAGGGCGTTGGTGCCGACGACGCGCACGGCCCCCTGCGGCAAACCGTTGATCAGTTGCGCAAAACGGCGCAGACAATCGAGGCCGCGCTGCATCGACTCTTCGTTGAGCTGGCGCTGTTCGTCGATCCCTGCGGCCAGCTGGACCTTTTCACCGAGCCGCTCAAGAATGCGGATTTCACCGTGGTCGACTTTGGCTAGAACGATATGGAAGCTGTTCGAGCCCAGGTCGATCGCGGCGATCATGGAAAAGTGTTTGGCTGGCGTTAGCGGCATGGTCTGTAGATCTCAATGCTTGAGCGCGTCATCGTGCCACGATAGCGCGGCGGCGCCAACGCGGAGCGTGGCCTGCGGCAGTCGATTGACGATGACTGGTGGCTGGCGACTGGGTGAATGCTTGCTCAGTTATACGACTATTGTTAGGTCGCTGTGGCTTGCTGAAGCGGTTGCTGGCGAGCATTCTTAAGCACGTTTTAAATGTTGTGGGGCGTGGTGTCGCTGGCGTATTGGTGCGTTCAGGGGTGCGAGTGGCGCCAGTCGCCAAGTTCCCCGCAGCTAATGAGGTGATCGGCGAATCGATCAGTTTTTGCCTAGCGCGCCATAGCAAAGCTCAATCGGCTGCGGCTTTCGGTCATAGCAAAGCCGGGCTATGATGGCCGCCACTTTATATGCTTCCGACCACGGAGAGTTTCCATGAGCGAATTCATCACCCACGTCAGCGATGCCAGCTTTGATCAGGACGTACTCCAGGCTGATGGCCCGGTGCTGGTCGATTATTGGGCTGAGTGGTGCGGCCCATGCAAAATGATTGCCCCGGTACTGGACGAAATCGCCCAGACTTACCAAGGCAAACTGAAAGTTTGCAAGCTGAATATCGACGAAAACCAAGACACTCCGCCGAAGTATGGCGTGCGTGGCATCCCGACCCTGATGCTGTTCAAGAACGGCAATGTCGAGGCCACCAAGGTGGGTGCTCTGTCCAAGTCGCAGTTGGCAGCCTTCCTCGACAGCAATATCTAAGCAGTTGCCAGAAAATTCGAGCCTTTGTTGAAAAGCCCCGCACATTGCGGGGCTTTTTTCATGGTGCGAGACTAGACGCTCAGATTTGCCGGTGGTACATTCGGCCTCGCAACGGTTCCTCCGTTGCTCTCTGCAAGCCGTCGCCGCCGCACTCCTACTCGAATACTTTCGATACACAAGCAGGCGATCCAGTCGCCTTCTCCGCGGCGCGGCCTCTTAAGCTAAACGCTTATTTCCCCTCCTTCACGACTACGTCATTCCTATATGAATCTGACTGAACTCAAGCAAAAGCCGATTACCGAACTGCTAGAAATGGCCGAACAGATGGGCATAGAAAATATGGCCCGTTCGCGCAAGCAGGATGTGATTTTCTCCCTGTTGAAAAAGCACGCGAAAAGCGGCGAGGAAATTTCCGGTGATGGCGTGCTGGAGATCCTCCAGGACGGCTTCGGCTTCCTCCGTTCTGCGGACGCCTCGTACCTGGCCGGCCCAGACGATATCTACGTCTCGCCGAGCCAGATCCGTCGCTTCAACCTGCGCACCGGCGACACCATTGTCGGCAAGATTCGCCCGCCGAAAGAGGGCGAGCGTTACTTCGCGTTGCTCAAGGTCGATACCATCAACTACGACCGTCCCGAGAACGCCAAGAACAAGATCCTGTTCGAGAACCTGACGCCGCTGTTCCCCACCAAGCGCCTGGTCATGGAAGCCGGTAATGGTTCCACCGAGGATCTGACCGCCCGCGTCATCGACCTCTGCGCGCCGATCGGCAAGGGCCAGCGTGGCCTGATCGTGTCGCCGCCGAAGGCCGGTAAGACCATCATGCTGCAGAACATCGCGGCCAACATCACCCGCAACAACCCCGAGTGCCACCTGATCGTCCTGCTGATCGACGAGCGCCCGGAAGAAGTGACCGAGATGCAGCGCACCGTACGCGGCGAAGTGGTCGCCTCGACCTTCGACGAGCCGCCGACCCGTCACGTGCAGGTCGCCGAGATGGTGATCGAGAAGGCCAAGCGTCTGGTCGAGCACAAGAAGGACGTGGTCATCCTGCTCGACTCCATTACCCGTCTGGCACGTGCCTACAACACCGTGATCCCGAGCTCCGGCAAGGTGCTCACCGGTGGTGTCGATGCTCATGCACTGGAGAAGCCCAAGCGTTTCTTCGGCGCCGCGCGCAACATCGAGGAAGGCGGTTCGCTGACCATCATCGCCACCGCGCTGGTAGAAACCGGCTCGAAGATGGATGAAGTGATCTACGAAGAGTTCAAGGGTACCGGCAACATGGAGCTGCCACTTGATCGTCGTATCGCCGAGAAGCGTGTGTTCCCGGCCATCAACATCAACCGTTCCGGCACCCGTCGCGAAGAGCTGCTGACTGCCGAAGACGAGCTGCAACGCATGTGGATCCTGCGCAAGTTGCTGCACCCGATGGATGAGATCGCGGCAATCGAGTTCCTTCTCGACCGCCTGAAGGCGACCAAGACCAACGATGAATTCTTCCAGTCGATGAAGCGCAAGTAAGCGCTGGAAGTCTTGCGAAAGCCGGGGCAACCCGGCTTTTTGCTACCTGCGTAATCTGCGTGCAGATACGCTCTTCTGCGAACCGATTCATGATCTGCTGCGCATCGGCCATGCGGAGTTGGCGTCGGGCTCAAAGTGCTCGTTTGCTACTCGCAAACTGCACTTTTTCGCCCAATTTCACCTTGCCTGACCTTGGCTTGCCAGATCGTCAACAGGTTCTAAGTGACTGGGTTCGGCGCTAAACTTTGCGCCCGACTTGCACGCCGTTAATGAGGCTCAAGCATGCAGTATCGCGATCTGCGCGACTTTATCCGTGGCCTTGAACAGCGTGGCGAGCTGAAACGTATCAGCGCCCCGGTTTCGCCCGTCCTGGAAATGACTGAAATTTGCGACCGCACCCTTCGGCGTGCGGGTCCGGCACTGCTGTTCGAAAACCCGACCGGCTTCGACATGCCGGTGCTCGGTAACCTGTTCGGTACGCCCGGCCGGGTGGCCCTAGGTATGGGGGCCGAGGCGGTCAGCGAGTTGCGTGAGATCGGTAAGCTGCTGGCCTTTCTGAAAGAGCCTGAGCCGCCCAAGGGTTTGAAGGATGCCTGGTCGAAGCTGCCGATCTTCAAGAAAATCATCGCCATGGCGCCAAAGGTGCTCAAGGATGCGCCCTGCCAGGAAGTGATCGAAGAAGGGCAGGACGTCGACCTCGGCAAGCTGCCGGTGCAGACCTGTTGGCCGGGTGACGTTGCTCCGCTGATTACCTGGGGCCTGACCGTGACCAAAGGCCCGAACAAGGAGCGACAGAACCTCGGCATCTATCGTCAGCAGGTGATCGGCCGCAATAAGCTGATCATGCGCTGGTTGAGCCATCGTGGCGGTGCGCTGGATTTCAAGGAGTGGTGCGACAAGCATCCGGGGCAACCCTTTCCGGTCGCGGTGGCGCTGGGTGCCGATCCCGCGACCATTCTCGGTGCGGTTACGCCGGTGCCGGACAGCCTCTCCGAGTATGCTTTCGCCGGCCTGCTACGCGGCAACCGCACGGAACTGATCAAGTGTCGGGGCAGTGAGTTACAGGTGCCGGCCAGTGCCGAGATCGTCCTCGAGGGGGTGATCCATCCTGGCGAGATGGCGGATGAAGGCCCGTACGGAGACCACACCGGCTATTACAATGAGGTCGACCGCTTCCCGGTGTTCACCGTCGAGCGCATCACTCGCCGGCAAAAACCGATCTACCACAGCACCTATACCGGACGCCCGCCGGATGAGCCGGCGATTCTCGGGGTGGCGCTGAACGAGGTGTTCGTACCGATCCTGCAGAAGCAATTCCCGGAGATCACCGACTTCTACCTGCCACCGGAAGGTTGTTCGTACCGCATGGCGGTGGTGACTATCAAGAAGCAGTATCCGGGTCATGCCAAGCGCGTCATGCTGGGAGTCTGGTCGTTCCTGCGACAGTTCATGTACACCAAGTTCGTTATCGTCACCGACGACGATGTGAATGCGCGCGATTGGAACGACGTGATCTGGGCTATTACCACGCGCATGGATCCCTCGCGTGACACGGTATTGATCGACAACACGCCGATCGACTACCTGGACTTCGCCTCGCCAGTCTCCGGCCTCGGCTCGAAGATGGGCTTGGATGCCACCCACAAATGGCCGGGCGAGACCACACGGGAATGGGGGCGGGTGATAGTTCAGGATGAGGCGGTCAAGCTCAGGGTCGATGAGCTGTGGAAGGATCTTGGAATAGATTGATGAAAGTCACCCTGCAACCCTCAGGCGCCGTGCTCGAGATGCTCCCCGGCGAGCGGATTCTCGACGCCGCGCGCCGGCTCGGCTACGACTGCCCGCAGAGCTGCCGGAATGGCAACTGTCATATCTGCGCTGCGCTGTTGGTCGAGGGGCGCGTGCGCCAGAACGGCGATGCACGTGCCCGCGGCGAGCTGTTCACGTGTCTGGCCGAGCCGCTGGAAGACTGTGTGCTGCATTGGGATGGAGTGCTGGCGCCGGGTGAGTTACCGCAGCGCAAGCTCAGCTGCCAGGTCAGCGAGTGCGTAGAGGTGGGCGGTGATGTCTGGCGAGTTCGCCTGCGGGCGCCAGCCGGCAAGCTGCCGCGTTATCACGCAGGGCAGTACCTACTGTTGCGGCGCGAGGATGGCGAGCAATCGGCTTTCTCCCTGGCCTCGGCGCCTTCGCAAGGCCGTGATCTGGAATTGCATATTCTCGGACGCGAGGCGAGTGCCTTGGCCCTGATCGAGCAGCTGCGGCGCAAACCGATGGTTGAGGTGCAGCTGCCGTTCGGCGATGCGCACTTGGCGGACTTGCCGGACGGGCCGCTAATCTTGATCGCCGCGGGTACCGGTATGGCGCAGATGCACAGCTTGATCGAGCACTGCCGCGCAACAGGCTTCAAGCATCCGGTGCATCTGTACTGGGGGGCACGGCGGCCCGAAGACTTCTATCAATTGCCGCATTGGGCCGACTGGCAGCAACTGTCCTGCCTGCACTTGCATAAAGTGGTCAGTGACGTTTGCGCTTGGGAGGGTCGCTGCGGTCTGTTGCATGAAGCGGTGTGCGAAGATTTCCCCGATCTTAAGCCGCTGTATGTCTATGTCAGCGGCTCACCGGTAATGGTTTATGCGACGCTGGATGCCCTGGTAGCGGCCGGGATGGATGCAAGCCAGATGCGTGCGGATGTGTTCGCTTACGCGCCGCGCGAGTGAATGAATCGAGCAACGAAAAGGCCGCCCAGTGGGCGGCCTTTTCGTTGCTGTGAAGGTGCTTAACGGACCTGCACCACGACTTTGCCGACTGCCTTGCGTTGGCCCAGGGCGTTGATCGCCTCGGCGGCCTGGGTCAGCGGGAAGGTTTGCGAAACCAGAGGTTTGACCTTGCCTTCCGCGTGCCATTGGAACAGCTGCTGGAAGTTGGCGGCATTGTCCAGGGGTTGGCGCTGGGCGAAGGCGCCCCAGAACACGCCGACTACCGCTGCGCCTTTGAGCAGTGTCAGGTTGACTGGCAGCTCGGGGATGCGCCCGCTGGCGAATCCGACTACCAGCAGGCGACCATTCCAGGCGATAGAGCGAATGGCCTGGTCGAACAGGTCGCCGCCGACCGGGTCGTAGATTACGTCCGCGCCCTGGCCGCCGGTCAGTTCTTTGACCTTGTCTTTCAGGCTGACTTCGCTGTAGTTGATCAGCTCATCGGCACCGGCGGCTTTGGCGACTGCGAGTTTCTCGGCGTTGCTGGCGGCCGCGATGACTCGGGCGCCTAGGGCCTTGCCGATTTCCACTGCGGCCAGGCCGACACCGCCTGAGGCGCCGAGCACCAGCAGGGTTTCACCGGCTTGCAGGTTGGCGCGTTGCTTGAGGGCGTGCATCGAGGTGCCATAGGTCATGCCGAAGGCGGCGGCGCTGGCGAAATCCATGCTGGCCGGGATCGGCATGACGTTGTAACCGGGCACTGCGACTTGTTCGGCAAAGCTGCCCCAGCCGGTCAGCGCCATCACGCGATCGCCCGGTTGGACGTGGCTGACCTTCTCGCCGACCGCCGCGACGATGCCCGCGGCTTCGCCGCCGGGGGAGAACGGGAAGGGTGGCTTGAACTGGTATTTGCCCTCGATGATCAGCGTGTCCGGGAAGTTGACCCCGGCGGCATGCACGTCGAGGAGAATTTCGTGCTTCTTCGCTTCGGGGCTGGCGACTTCTTCCAGTACCAGTGTTTCGGCAGGGCCGAAGGCTTTGCACAGCACGGCTTTCATCGGGGGTATTCCTCGCAGAGTTATGGCCAAGCAGTGTAGGTGCGCGGGGCGGCCGGTCAACGAGCATGGCCTGGCTTGATAGAGGTGCATAAGTGTTGGGCTTGGGTCGGCGGCGCGCTATCGCTATGCTAGGCAGCATACTTTGCTGAGGATGTGCCCCTGTGAAAGCCTGGATCCTAGTGTTGTTGGCTCTATCCCTTCCGCGTGCTGTGCTGGCCAACGAGGAGGAAGGCAAAGAGGACAAGGCGCCGCAGGTGGCCTATGTCAACTTGGTGCCAGCGCTGGTGGGTAATTATGGCTCTGGCCCACGGCTGAAGGTGTACAAAGCCGATATCGCTCTCCGGGTAACCGGCAGTGAGGCGCAGGATCGGGTCGAGCACCATGAACCGCTGATCCGTAACCAGTTGGTGATGCTGTTTTCGCAACAAACCGACGAAACCCTGGGCAATGTCGAGGCCAAGGAGAAGCTGCGCCAGGAAGCACTCAAGCAAGTGCAGCAGGTGTTAAACCAGGAAGAGGGCAAGTCGTTGGTGGATGATCTGTTGTTTAACAACTTGATCGTTCAGTAGTCGGCTCAGGCTACAGCAAGCGAAATCGCACTCATGGTGCTGTCAGGCCAGCCTTTACTCCGCTGTTACTCAATGAGGCCCCAGACGCAGGTGCGGTTGCGCCCCTGGTGTTTGGCTTGATAAAGCGCCTGGTCGCTCTGCGCCACCAAGCTATCTGGTTCGCTGTCCTGATTTGGGGTGGCCGTGGCGAGGCCAATGCTGAGGCTTAGGCGTCCCAGTGGGCTGCCCGGATGAGCCAGGTACAGTTCCGCGATCGCCTGATGCACGCGCTTAGCCACATGCTCGCCACCATCGAGCCCGGTGTTGACCAGAATGATGGCGAACTCCTCGCCGCCGTAGCGGCAGGCGACATCACCCTCGCGTTGGAGACAGCCTTGCAAGGCCGTCGCCACTCGGCGCAAGACATCGTCGCCGGCCAAGTGACCGAGCTGGTCGTTGTAGCTCTTGAAATGGTCGACATCCAGCATGAGCAAGGTCATGGGCGCGTCGATCCGCTGCAGGCGCCGCCACTCGCCGTGTAGCTGATGGTCGAAAAAACGCCGGTTATAGAGGCCGGTCAGTCCGTCTTGCTGGGAAAGGTGCTGCAGTTGCGCTTCCAGTTCCAGGCGCTCGTTGTTGTCGCGGGAAACGCCGATCAAGTATTCGTGACCATTCAACTGCACAAGCTGTGCACTGATTTCCGCTGCTTGGAGGCTGCCATCGCGACGGCGCATCTCACGCTGGAAGATCTTCGTGGTGTTGTCCTGGTGCGCCTGGCGTACCGACTCCAGCCAGGCATGGAAGCCCAGCAGCAGTTGTTCGGGTTGTTCTTTCAGTCGTTGGCGGAATTCTTCGCTGCTGTAACCCAGGCTGCTGTAAGTGGCCTGGTTCATATGCAGGATATTGCGGTTCTGCGGGTCGATGATGAACAGGCCATCGCGGCTGGAGTCGGTCAGATCGACTACCAGCTGCAGGCGTTCGCGGCTGTCGCGTAGCACCTGTTCGATTTGTTCGCGGTGGCTGACCTCCTCGTTCAAGCGCCGATTGCCAGCTTGTAGAGCGCCTGCGCGGCGGGCGTTTTCCAGGGCCAGAGCGAGGGCAGCCACCAGGAGCAGGCTGATCGTCAGGCTGGCACCTAGCACCACTAGTGGCAGCGGGCCGACCAGTTGTCGCGCGAGCTTTCGCGTGGGGCTGAGCCGCAGGGTGAAGTTGCGGTTGTTCAGTAGCTGGAGCGGCACTTCCTGTTGTAGGGCGGCGCCGACGTCCGTCTGTTCACGGCTATACAGCGGAAGGCCAAACTCCAGTAGGCGGACGTTGAAGTCCGCGCTGTCGACTGTGTCGAGCAGTTCGTCCATCAGCGTTTCCACGCGAAACACGCCCTGCAGGAAGCCATCGAAGACCCGATTGCCCTGTTCGTCGTGAATATATAACGGTGTGTAAAGAATGAAGCCGCGACCGCCCTGCACCAGGCTAAAACTATTGGAGAAGCTCGACTGACCGCCGGCTTTGGCTTGCATGGCCAGGTTGAAGTTAGGGTGTGCGGGGGTAAGTTGAAAATGCAGCGCCGCTTGATTGCCTTCGAGAGGTAGCAGCCAGCGCATCTTCAGGTCGGGGTCCAGCCATTGGATGGCCTGATAGCCTTGGAAGTGCTGTAAAGAGAAGCGCACCTCCAGCTCCCAATCCTCACGGGATAGACGGTCGTGATGGTTCCAGCGCTGGGCAATACGGTAAAGATCTTCGACCTGATCGTTCAGGTTGTTTTCTAGTTGGCGGGTCAGTAGGCGTGCTTGGGAGGCCACCCGTTCGCTGGCGTGCTCTCGCTCGGCGCTCTTCAATTGGTGCCAGAGCAGCAGGCTGGCGCCACACAGCAGCAGCGCCAGCAGGGCGAGCGCTAGTCGGGCAGGCCAGGCGGAACGTGTGAATGGCGGCTGAGAGTCGCGCAAGGTTTCTGTTCCCATCGCCCATTGCTCATTGTCCGCATTACTTAGCGCAGGGCGCAGACTGTCGCCCATTCGCCAGCGCTGACG
Source organism: Pseudomonas sp. (assembly GCA_050739815.1). GTDB lineage: Bacteria > Pseudomonadota > Gammaproteobacteria > Pseudomonadales > Pseudomonadaceae > Aquipseudomonas. The sequence continues at coordinate 11,720 of JBOICE010000059.1, forward strand.
GGCATCACCGAGAGGCGGCTGCCTTTCTGTACCAAGGGTAGTTCAGCCAGCGCGGCCTCGGTCTTCAGCTGCGCCAATGAGAGCACTCGCGGGAAGGCTTCGACGAACTCCACGTCGAGAGCGCTCCAGGGATTTTTCTCGCTGCTGGCTTTGGCATCGTAGTAAGGGCTGTGCGGGTCGAGCGCTGTTGGATCGGGGTAAGCCGTAGCAATAACCCGGCCGATTCCGGCGATGCCCGGCTCAGGGCAGCTTGAGTGATAAAAGAAGAACAGGTCGCCGGCGGCCATGCTGCGCAAAAAATTGCGCGCCTGATAGTTACGCACACCATCCCAGCGTGCGCGGCCGAGGCGTTGCAGGTCGTGGATGGATAGCTCTTCGGGTTCGGATTTCATTAGCCAATGAGGCATGAACTTTGCTCCATGTTGTCAGCCAGTCTAGTCGGCGCACTATCGCACAGGCAGGCGACAGCCGGTTGGCGCCAGAAATTGCGCAAGTTTTCACCATGCTGGAGAATGCCGGGGTTTAAAATGTGACGCCGCCGTACGACCTAATAACAACAACTACCGCCGCCGGTCATCGTGCGAGGTTTGCCTTGAAGGGGGAGGCAATCGATGAAACGTAAACCAGATCTATTGTGGGTATTGGTCATTCTGTTCGGTCTGGGTGTTGTAACTACGGGTTACACCCAGAGCCTGTGGGAGCGTCAAAGCGATGCTCCCGTCAATCGGTCACAACAGCCTTAACGCTATCTGATGGCATCGATGGGCGCCGCAGGGATCGCGGTGCTGGCGTACCAGGCTTTATCCGTCACTGTCGCGTGCAGCGGCACATCCCAGCTGGCCAGCGTCAGTTGATCGACCTTCTGACATTCATGCGCGAGTCCCAGAAGGGTCGGTTTGTGCCAATTTTTGCGCCTACCCAGATACGCCAGGCTGCGGTCATAGAAACCGCCACCCATGCCGAGACGGCCGCCGGCGCTATCGAATCCCACCAAGGGCAGCAAGATCAAGTCCAGGGCCCAGACTTTGCGCTGCTGCTTGCGATTGATGCGCGGTTCCTGAATGCGGAAGCGGTTAGGCATCAGCCGTTCGTGTGGGCGGATGCGCTGGAACACCATTTTGGTGCGCGGCCAGGCGCTCAATACCGGCAAATAGGTGGCCTTGCCGCGTCGCTGTGCGGCACGTAGCAGCAGGCGTGGATCAATCTCGCCATCGGTCGGCAGATACAAGGCGATATGCCGGGCGCGGCGAAAACGAGGGCTTTGTGCGAGTTGGCGATACAGTCGTTGGGCAGCCTGGCGCTGCTCATGGGGGCTGAGTGCGCGGCGGGCTTCACGCAGCAAGCGCCGAAGTTGCGGGCGGGAAAGTGCGGCAGAAGTCAGCATCGAATAGCGGCAACTTCAGTCGCTGGTGACTGTTGCTGATTACAGTCGGCAACGTCACTGCCAGCGTCGATGGTTGGCAATGGCGGTATGAATAAGACCCCCCGACGTGCCGCTGTCGGCTTGGCCCTTGAACCCGAAAGTTCAAGGTGGAGGTTGCAGGGAGCGTTAAGGCTTTCCGTCAGGCGGACATGCACACCGGCTCCAACTTGCAACCCCCGGGTTTGTGCGTATCGGCTCAGGGACATCACCAACTGGCGCACACTCCAGGGAGCGGCGGCCAGTATACCCCAATCCGCCGTGCTGCAATCAGCTATGGCCAGCATCCTGATCGGTGGCCAGGGCGTGATCGACGCGCTCCAGCAGGTCGCGCACCTGCTCGCGAGTCGAGCTGGCGTGCTGATCCAGGTGCTGCTGCTTGTGCAGCAGATCGTGGGTGATGTTCAGCGCCGCCATCACCGCGACCCGGTCGGCGCCTATGACTTTGCCGCCGCTGCGGATCTCGCGCATCTTGCCATCCAGATAGCGCGCGGCGCTTTCCAGGTTTGCGCGTTCATCCGCGGGGCAGGCGATGCAGTACTCTTTATCGAGGATGTGGACGGTAACGGTATTCGAGGTCATTAATCCTGCTCCAGGGCTCTCAGGCGCGAAATCATTGATTCGACCTTGTGCCGGGCCATTTCGTTCTTTTCAATCAGGTGGGCGCGCTCCTCGCGCCAGGCCTTTTCATGCGCCCGTAAGACTCGGTTGTCGGCTTTAAGCTGCTCGACGCGCTGGATCAGCAGTTCCAGCTTGGTGGTCAGCGCGTGCAGATCGGCGTCTTCCATGGGTTCTCACTAGGGCGTTGAATAGCCAGAACTATATAGGATCAGTCTGGCGAAGGTGCAAACCTGTCGGCGGCCTTCGATGGTCTTGGCGCGCCTGCCGGTGCTAGGATACGAGGCCTTCATTCTAGTCATTGCGCCCTCTGGCGCCTAGTTGCCAATGCCCACTCAAAATTCCCCCTATAGTGCTTTCGCCGCCCTGCTCGCCAGCAGTGGCCAACCTGTCTCGCCTGCTGAGCTGCATGGCCTGTTGCTGGGCCGTAGCTGTGCCGGTGCCGGCTTCGAGGTCGACCCCTGGCTCGCCGATGCCGCCGAACTACTGGGTGCTGCGCCGCAGGACAACGTGCGGCAGGCGCTGATCGGCCTACAGGAAATGGTCAAAGGCGAGCTGACCGGTGACGACATGGCGGTGGTGTTGCTGCTGCCTTCGGATGAGGCACCGCTGGCCGATCGCGCAGTAGCGCTTGGTCAATGGTGTCAGGGCTTTCTCGGTGGCTTCGGCCTGACTGCACGCGATGCGGCGTTGAGCGCTGAAGCCGTTGAAGTGTTGCAGGATCTGGCGGCAATCGCTCACGTGCAGAGTGCCTTGGAGGAATCCGAGGACGGAGAAAGCGACTATATGGAAGTCATGGAATATCTGCGCGTCGCGCCCTTGCTGCTGTTTACCGAATGCGCCAAAGCGCCTGCGCCCACACCTAAAGCGTCCCTGCACTGATTTTTCAGCCGTTATTAAGTAGGTCGAGTCTGCCCATGATCAGCATCCCCAAGTCGGAATACGCCCGTCGGCGCAAGGCGCTCATGGCGCAGATGGAACCCAACAGCATCGCCATCCTGCCGGCGGCGCCGGTGTATATCCGTAACCGCGACGTCGAGCACGTTTACCGGCAGGACAGTGACTTCCAGTACCTCAGCGGCTTCCCCGAGCCGGAAGCGGTAATCGCGTTGATTCCCGGGCGTGAACATGGCGAGTACGTGCTGTTCTGTCGCGAGCGTGATCCCGAGCGTGAACTCTGGGATGGCCTACGCGCCGGCCAGGATGGGGCTATCAGCACGTTCGGCGCCGACGATGCGTTCCCCATCGGCGATATCGACGACATTCTCCCGGGCCTGATCGAGGGTCGCGAGCGGGTCTATTACGCCATGGGCACTAACCAGGAGTTCGACCGGCACCTGATGGAGTGGATCAACCAGATCCGCTCGAAGGCCCGCCAGGGTGCCCAGCCGCCCAACGAGTTCGTTGCCCTCGACCATCTGTTGCACGACATGCGCCTGTACAAGTCGGCGAATGAAGTGAAGGTGATGCGCGAAGCCGCGCAGATATCTTCCCGCGCGCATATCCGCGCGATGCAGACCAGCCGCGCCGGCTTGAGCGAGTACCACCTGGAAGCCGAGCTGGACTACGAGTTTCGCAAGGGCGGAGCGAAGATGCCGGCCTACGGCTCTATCGTCGCCACCGGGCGCAATGCCTGCATCCTGCATTACCGCGAGAACGATGCGCCGCTCAAGGACGGTGAGCTGGTGTTGATCGACGCCGGTTGCGAGATCGACTGCTACGCCAGCGATATCACCCGGACTTTTCCGGTCAACGGCAAATTTTCCGCCGAGCAGAAGGCCATCTACGAGCTGGTGCTGAAGTCCCAGGAAGCAGCCTTCGCGGTGATTGCCCCCGGTAAGCACTGGAACGAAGCCCACGAAGCCACCGTGCAGGTGATCACCGCCGGGCTGGTCGAGCTGGGGCTGCTGGAGGGCGAAGTCGGCGAATTGATCGCCAGCGAAGCTTACAAAGCCTTCTATATGCACCGCGCCGGGCACTGGTTGGGTATGGACGTGCATGACGTCGGCGACTACAAGGTCGGCGGCGAGTGGCGCGTGCTGGAAGTGGGCATGGCGCTGACCGTCGAGCCGGGCATCTACATCGCCGTAGACAATCAGAGCGTGGCGAAGAAGTGGCGCGGCATCGGCGTGCGGATCGAAGACGATGTGGTGGTCACCAAGACTGGCTGCGAGGTTCTGACCCGTCACGCGCCGAAGACGGTTGCCGAGATCGAGGCTTTGATGGCTGCCGCACGAATCCAGGCGGCTTGAACCGGTGAATCGGGCGAATCTAGCCATCATCGGTGGCGGCCTGGTCGGCGCCAGCCTGGCTCTTGCCTTGCAGGCAGGGGCCAGGACGCGGGGCTGGACGATCGTGCTGATCGAGCCGTTCGCTCCAGGCGATAGCTACCAGCCCAGTTATGACGCGCGCTCGACGGCACTGTCCTTCGGCAGCCAGCAAATTTATCAGCGCCTGGGTTTGTGGCAGGCCATAGCCACACGTGCCGAGCCGATTTTGCACATTCACGTATCCGACCGTGGGCGCTTTGGCGCGGCGCGCTTGAGCGCCGAGGAAGAAGGCGTACCGGCCCTCGGTTATGTGGCTGAGAACGCCTGGCTCGGCCACTGCCTGTGGCAGGCGCTGGATCATGAGGTGGTCCATTGGCGCTGCCCTGCGGAAGTCAGCGGCCTGGAGACCCTGGGCGATGGCTACCGGTTGACCTTGAACGATGAGTCGGTCTTGGATTGCGACCTGGCGGTGCTGGCCGACGGTGGTCGTTCCGGCCTGCGCGAGCAACTCGGGATCGGCGTCAAGCACACGCCTTACCAGCAGAGTGCCCTGATCGCCAACATCACACCGAGCGAGGCCCATGCCGGCCAAGCCTTCGAGCGGTTTACCGACGCTGGGCCGATGGCCTTGCTGCCGCTGGCGGACAACCGTTGCGCGCTGGTTTGGACCCGCTCCGGTGAGGACGCCGAGCGTCTGGCCAAGCTGGATGAACGCAGCTTCCTGGCCGAGTTGCAGCAGGCTTTTGGTTATCGCCTGGGGGCTTTGCGCCAGGTGGGTGCTCGGCATGTCTATCCGCTGGCGCTGATCGAGGCGCAAGAGCAGGTGCGGCCCAACCTGGTCGTGCTCGGTAATGCGGCGCACAGCCTGCATCCGATTGCCGGGCAGGGTTACAACCTGTCGCTGCGCGATACCCAGGCCTTGGCCGAGGCGCTGCTGGCAAGCTCGGCGGCGCCTGGTGAATTTTCCACCTTGCAGCGCTACTACGCGCGTCAGCGACTGGATCAGCACCTCACCGTAGGCTTCTCCGATCAAGTGACTCGACTGTTCACCAACGCCGAGCCGTTGCTCGCCACCGGGCGCAATCTCGGCCTGCTTGGACTCGATCTGCTGCCGCCAGCCAAGCGCTGGTTCGCCCGCCAGGCCATGGGCCTCGGCACCCGTGCCGACCGTTAAGGGCGCGTGGCGACGGCATAAAACTCTTTAGATGTGGCGCAAGCCGCAAGCGAGAAAGGCTCAAAGCATGGACATGCGTGCGGATCTGGTAATCGTTGGTGCTGGCATGGTTGGCAGCACCCTGGCGTTGGCCTTGCAGGACAGCGGCCTGGACATTTTGCTGCTGGACGGCGGTCCGCTCAGCGTCAAACCCTTCGATCGCGCCAGCGCGTTCGAACCGCGTGTCAGTGCCTTGTCGGCGGCCAGCCAGCGCGTGCTGGAGCGCCTCGGCGTGTGGCCCGGAATTGTTGCACGGCGCAGCAGCCCCTATGCCGAGATGCAGGTCTGGGACGGCTCGGGGACCGGGCACATCCATTTTTCTGCAGCCAGCGTGCATGCCGAAGTGCTCGGTCATATCGTCGAGAACCGTGTGATTCAGGATGCTCTGCTCGAGCGTCTGCATGACAGCCAACTCGGTTTGCTGCCGAATGCCCGCCTGGAACAACTGCGCCGCTCTGGCGATGACTGGCTGCTGAGCCTGACTGACGGCCGTCAACTGCGCACACCGCTGGTGATTGCGGCGGATGGCGGTAACTCGGCGGTACGTCGTCTGGCCGGCTGTGAAACCCGCGAGTGGGATTACCTGCACCACGCCATCGTCACCAGCGTGCGTTGCAGCAAGCCACACCAGCGCACCGCCTGGCAGCGATTCACCGACTATGGCCCGCTGGCTTTTCTGCCGCTGGCCAGCGCCGCGCAAGAGGGGCTGGGCGAGCAGGGCTGGTGCTCGATTGTCTGGTCGATCACTCCGGTGGAGGCCGAACGCGTGATGGCGTTGGCTGACGCAGATTTTTGCCGGGAGCTGGGCAAGGCGTTCGAGTGGCGTCTGGGCGAGGTGTTGGAAGCTGACCCGCGCCTCTGTATTCCGCTGCGCCAACGGCATGCCAAGCGCTATATCGAACCTGGATTGGCGCTGATCGGCGATGCCGCCCATACCATTCATCCGCTGGCGGGGCAGGGGGTCAACCTTGGCTTCCTCGATGCCGCAGTGCTGGCCGAGGTCTTGCTGCATGCGCTCGAGCGTGGCGAAAGCCTGGCCGATGAACGGGTGCTCAGCCGCTACGAGCGCCGGCGGATGCCGCATAACCTGGCGATGATGGCGGCGATGGAGGGCTTCGAACGGCTGTTCCAGGCTGATCCGCTGCCGCTGCGCTGGTTGCGTAACAGTGGCCTCAACTGGGTCGACAGTTTGCCCGAAGCCAAAGGCTTGTTCGTGCGCCAGGCGCTGGGTCTGTCCGGTGACCTGCCGGAGTTGGCGCGTGCGTAGGGCCGGCGACAACCCGGGAGCGACGCCTTGAACCAGCTCCGTGGTGGCTGCGCCGGGGCGGATCGTGGCTCACGTCCGCCGGCTTACTCCGGTGCAGTGTGGGTCGCAGGCCTGGGAAATACCTCGATATAAAAATCGCATGCAGGGCGTAAGTGAGTTTAACTATCATTTGCGCCTTTCTGGTTATTACGAGGGATTGCTCATGCAGATACGCCACTCTTTACTCTCGCTGCTGCTGGCGGCTGCTACCTCGGTTCAGGCCGCCGACGGAGTGGTGGTCTATTCCTCGCGGATCGATGAACTGATCAAGCCGGTATTCGATGCCTATACCGCGAAAACCGGGGTGCAGGTGAAGTTCATCACCGACAAGGAGGCGCCGTTGATGCAACGGATCAAGGCCGAGGGCGAGAATGCCACGGCGGATTTATTGCTCACGGTGGACGCCGGCAACCTCTGGCAGGCCGAGCAGATGGGTATTCTGCAGCCGTTCAAATCGCCGGTTATCGACGCCAACATTCCTCGGCAATACCGTTCCTCCACCGATAGCTGGACGGGTTTATCGTTGCGCGCACGGACTATCGCCTACTCCACCGAACGGGTGCAGCCGCAAGAGCTGTCCACCTATGAGGCGCTAGCCGGTAAGGAGTGGGAAGGTCGACTGTGCCTGCGCACGGCGAAGAAGGTCTACAACCAGTCGCTGACCGCCACCCTGATCGAAACCCATGGTGAGCAGAAGACCGAGGAAATCCTCAAGGGTTGGGTCAACAACCTCGCCACCGATGTGTTCTCCGATGACATCGCGGTGCTGCAAGCGATCAATGCCGGCCAGTGCGATGTCGGCATCGTTAACACCTACTACTACGGGCGTTTGCACAAGCAGGAGCCGAACCTGGCGGTGAAGCTGTTCTGGCCCAACCAGCAAGATCGTGGGGTCCACGTGAATCTTTCGGGTATCGGCCTGACCCAATACGCTCCGCATCCTGAGGCGGCCAAGACGCTGGTGGAGTGGATGACCGGGCCGCAGGCGCAAGCCTTGTTTGCCGGGGTCAACCAGGAGTACCCGGCCAACCCGAGTGTGCCGCCGTCTGCCGAAGTGGCCGGCTGGGGTACGTTCAAGGCCGACAGCATTCCGGTAGAAGTGGCCGGCAAACGCCAGGCCGAAGCGATCAAGTTGATGGATCGAGCCGGCTGGAACTGAGCGCTACGGCAGGTCCACGCAACCGCAAGCCGCGGTTATACTCGGCGCCGCAGCTGAGTCTGCGGCGTTTGTTTTTTTGCGAATTCAGGGTCGTGGGTGAAATTGCCGGCTTCATGGTCGCCCAACTGGACGTTGCTGAGAAGTGCCCGGCTGCTCGCGGCAGATGACGGCGTCTAAGTCGTCCGGGCAGCGGTTCGAATCATTCCGCTTTCAGCAGCAGTAAACGAGAACACCTTTGGCCCATCCTGCCCAACGCCGCTGGTACCCGATAGCTTTTGCGATCGCTGCGCTGATGCTCTTGCCGCTCAGCGTCATGGCGCTGTCCTGGCAATCCCTGGATCTGCAAATCTGGGCGCATCTATGGCAAACGCAGATGCCGCGTTTGCTTGGCAACACCCTGACGCTGGTGCTTGGCGTCGGCGCCGGGGTGACACTGCTCGGCGTCAGCCTGGCCTGGTTGACCAGCCTCTGCGAATTTCCCGGACGGCGCTGGCTCGATTGGGCCTTGATGCTGCCCTTCGCCATACCCGCCTATGTACTGGCCTTCGTCTTTGTCGGTTTGCTGGATTTTTCCGGGCCGCTGCAGAGCCTGCTGCGCGAATGGTTCGGTGCTGGCTTGCGGTTGCCGCGGGTGCGTTCAACCGGTGGGGTGATCATCGTCCTGGTGCTGGTGTTCTACCCCTACGTCTACCTGCTGGCGCGCACCGCATTTCTAGCCCAAGGCAAAGGGCTGATGGAGGCCGCGCGGGTGCTCGGGCAATCGCCCTGGCAGGCATTCTGGTGCGTGGCGCTGCCGATGGCGCGGCCGGCGATAGGAGCCGGTTTGGCCTTGGCGATCATGGAAACCCTGGCCGACTTCGGTGCGGTCTCGGTATTCAACTTCGATACCTTTACCACCGCCATCTACAAGACCTGGTACGGCTTCTACAGCCTGTCCAGCGCCACCCAGCTCGCCAGCCTGCTGCTGCTGGCGGTGCTGTTGGTGCTGTATGGCGAGCGTCGGGCGCGTGGCGTCAGCCGGCCTTCCAGCGAGCGCCCGCGGGGTAAGGCGCTGTATCACCTGCGCGGCGTCCGGGCGTTTGCCGCCAGCGCCTGGTGTGGCCTGGTATTCGCCTGCGCCTTCGTTATTCCGCTGCTGCAATTGCTGGTGTGGTTCTGGCAGCGAGGGCGCTTCGATCTGGATGAGCGCTATGCCGGGCTGATCCTGCACACCCTGTATCTCGGCGCGCTGGCGGCGGCGATCATCGTCGCGGTCGCGTTGTTGCTGGCCTTCGCTCGCCGCTTGGCGCCGACCCGGCCGATCCACTCGGCGATCAGTCTGGCCAACCTCGGCTATGCCTTGCCCGGCTCGGTGCTGGCGGTGTCGATCATGTTGGCGTTCAGCTATCTCGACCGTGAACTGGTGATCCCGCTGTCGAGTTGGCTCGGCGGCGCCGGTAAGCCGCTGCTGCTGGGCAGCTTGGCGGCGCTGCTGTTGGCTTACCTGATTCGCTTTATCGCGGTGGCCTACGGCCCGCTGGAACACGGCCTGGCGCGGATTCGGCCGTCGCTGCCGGAAGCCTCGCGCAGCCTCGGCATCGGTGGTCCCGGGTTGTTCTTCAAGGTTTACCTGCCCTTGTTGGTGCCCGGCACCCTGAGCGCGGCCCTGCTGGTATTCGTCGATGTCTTGAAGGAGATGCCGGCAACCTTACTGATGCGCCCATTCGGCTGGGACACCCTGGCGGTGCGGATCTTCGAGATGACCAGCGAGGGCGAATGGGCGCGTGCCGCGTTGCCGGCGCTGACCCTGGTACTGGTCGGGCTGCTGCCGGTAATCGGTCTGATTCGCCGCTCGGCCCGTCGCCACGGGCACTGACCGAGTGAGGTGTCCAGTCGGCAACCTTGCGGCTACAATGCGCGCCATTCGATGTGGCTCGTCATTCAGACCGGGCACCTGAGACGTAGTCGCCAGTGTCTTGTCAGTGCAAGCGCAGCCGCGTTTCGGTGTCTGTCCGCATCTTCGCCAAGCCCGGAAGGAGAAACCCATGGGACAGCGCACGCCCCTCTATGATCAGCACCTTGCCCTGGGTGCCAAGATGGTCGATTTCGGCGGTTGGGATATGCCGCTGCACTACGGCTCGCAAGTCGAAGAGCACCATCAGGTGCGTCGCGATTGCGGGGTCTTCGATGTGTCGCACATGACCGTAGTCGATGTGGCCGGCACACAGGCCAAGGCCTATCTCCAGCACCTGCTGGCCAATGACATCGAGCGGTTGCAGGAGTTGGGCAAGGCCCTCTACAGCGGCATGCTCAACGAGCAGGGCGGGGTGGTCGACGACCTGATCGTGTACCTCACCGCCGACGGCTATCGCGTGGTGGTCAACGCCGCGACCCGGGACAAAGACCTGGCCTGGATGCACGCGCGGGCCGCCGGTTTTGCCGTCGAACTGCAGGAGCGCGCCGAACTGGCGATGCTCGCCATTCAGGGTCCGCAAGCCCGAGCGAAAACCGTCGAGTTGGTGTCCGCGGCGCGTGGCAAGTTGATTGCCGAACTCAAGCCGTTCCAGGGTGTTCCGGAAGGTGACTGGTTTATCGCGCGCACCGGCTACACCGGTGAAGACGGTCTGGAAATCATGCTGCCGGCCGAGCAGGCGCCAGGCTTTTTCAGTGAGCTGGTCGGCGCCGGTATCGCCCCGATCGGCCTTGGCGCGCGTGACACGCTGCGCCTGGAGGCCGGCATGAATCTCTACGGCCAGGACATGACCGAAGAGGTTTCGCCGCTGGCCGCCAACATGGCCTGGACCATCGCCTGGGAACCGCAAGCGCGCGGCTTCGTCGGCCGCACAGTGCTGGAGGCGCAACACTGCGCCGGCAATCAGCCGAAACTGGTCGGCCTGGTGCTGGAAGAGCGCGGTGTGTTGCGCGCTCACCAAGTGGTGCGGGTCGAAGGCGTTGGTGAAGGTGAAATCACCAGCGGCAGCTTCTCCCCGACGCTCGGTAAGTCGATTGCCCTGGCGCGCGTGCCGGCGGCGACTGGCGAGCGCGCCGAGGTGGAAATTCGTGGCAAATGGTACCCCGTGCGCGTGGTTCGCCCGAATTTCGTGCGCCACGGCAAGGCCCTGATCTAAACCGCGCTCGTTCCTGCGAGTGAGCCGCATGTCCTCTGGCCATGAGTCCTCACCGCAGCCCGAGCGAGCGCAGTAATTTTCGGGCCATTTCTAACAACCTGCTAAATTTTCTAGGCGGGCCATCCGCCTCCCAGTCTTTGAGGACACCGATATGAGCAATATCCCCAGCGAACTGCGTTACGCCGCCAGCCACGAATGGGCGCGCCTGGAAGCCGATGGCAGCGTGACCGTGGGCATTTCCGATCACGCCCAGGAAGCCCTGGGTGACGTGGTGTTCGTTGAATTGCCGGAGCTGGGTAAGCAGCTGGCGGCAGGTCAGGAAGCCGGTGTGGTGGAGTCGGTAAAGGCTGCCTCGGACATCTACTCGCCGATCAGCGGTGAAGTCATCGCCATCAACGAGGCACTCACCGACTCACCCGAGAACGTCAACACCGATCCCTATGGCAGCTGGTTCTACAAGTTGCAGCCGAGCAACGCCGCGGAGCTGGACAAGCTGCTCGATGCGGCTGGTTATCAAGCCGCTTGCGCCGCCGACGCTTAATAACTAGCTATCCTTACCAAAGCCTCGATTCGTCGGGGCTTTGTCTTTTTCTGAGAGCCTTACCATGTCCCAAACGCCCAGCCTTGCTCAGCTCCAACAGTCCGACGCTTTTCTGCGTCGCCACCTCGGTCCTGACGCGAATGAACAGCAAGCCATGCTCGAGGCGCTCAGCCTCGGCAGCCGCGCCGAACTGATCGAGCAGACAGTGCCGCCGGCGATTCGCCTGAATCGCGCCTTGGAGCTGCCGGCAGCGCTGGACGAAGAGGCGGCGCTGGCCAAATTGCGCGGCTACGCCGAGCAGAACCAGGTCTGGACCAGTTTGATCGGCATGGGCTACCACGGCACGCTGACGCCCGCCGTGATTTTGCGTAACGTACTGGAGAATCCGGGCTGGTACACCGCGTACACCCCCTATCAACCCGAGATCGCCCAGGGGCGTCTGGAGGCGCTGCTGAACTTCCAGCAGTTGACCATCGACTTGACCGGTCTGGATCTGGCCAGCGCCTCTTTGCTGGATGAGGCGACCGCCGCTGCCGAGGCCATGGCGTTGGCCAAGCGCGTAGCGAAGAGCAAGAGCAATCTGTTCTTCGTTGACGAAAACTGCCATCCGCAGATTATTTCCGTGGTGCAAACCCGCGCCGAAGCCTTTGGTTTCGATCTGGTGGTGGCGCCCGTAGAGAGTCTCGGCGACTACCAAGTGTTTGGCGGCTTGTTGCAGTACCCGGACACCCACGGCGAGATCCGTGACCTGCGCCCGCTGGTCGAACAACTCCACGCCCAACAGGCTATTGCCTGTGTTTCCGCTGACCTGCTCAGCCTGTTACTGCTGACCCCGCCCGGTGAGCTGGGTGCCGACGTGGTATTCGGTTCGGCTCAGCGCTTCGGGGTGCCGATGGGCTACGGCGGCCCGCACGCGGCGTATTTCGCGACCCGCGACGAATTCAAACGGGCGATTCCCGGGCGCATCATCGGCGTCTCGAAAGACGCTCGCGGCAACGTCGCCTTGCGTATGGCCCTGCAAACCCGCGAGCAACATATCCGCCGCGAGAAGGCTAACTCGAACATCTGTACCGCCCAGGTGTTACTGGCCAACATCGCCAGCTTCTATGCGGTCTACCACGGGCCCCAGGGTCTGAAAAACATCGCCCAGCGTGTCCATCGGCTAACCTCGATCCTGGCCGCCGGCCTTGGGCAGAAAGGCATCCAGCGGGTCAACGAGCAGTTCTTCGATACCCTGACCCTGGACGTCGGTGGCAGCCAGACGGCGATCATCGAAAGCGCCAAGGCGGCGCAGATCAACCTGCGGGTCCTCGGCCGTGGCCACCTCGGCCTGAGCCTGGACGAGACCTGCAACGCCGAAACCGTCGCGCGCTTGTTCGACGTATTCCTGGGTGCCGGCCACGGCCTTGAGGTTGCCAAGCTGGACGCCACGGAGCTGCCATCCGGCATCCCGCAGGAACTGCAGCGCAGCTCGGGCTATTTGAGCCATCCGGTGTTCAACACCCACCACAGCGAAACCGAGATGCTGCGTTACCTCAAGCAGCTTGAGAACAAAGACCTGGCGTTGAACCAGTCGATGATTCCGCTCGGCTCCTGCACCATGAAGCTGAACGCCACCAGTGAGATGAT
>JBOICE010000060.1:0-8452 GCA_050739815.1 Pseudomonas sp.
GGTCGCATCCGCCCGCGCCAGGATCACCAGCGCTTGCAGATCGCCACGCGCTACGGCGTCAGCAACAAGAAGCTGGTGCAGGTGATTGGCGAAATGGAGCGGCATACCGAGCCGCCGCTGAGCACGCTTGCGCTGGCCGAGGGCATTCAGGTCACCCGGCGCCAGCTGGAGCGGCTGTTTCGCCTGCACCTGCAAGACACGCCGTCGAACTTCTACCTCAGCCTGCGCCTGGACAAGGCCCGCCAACTGCTGCGGCAAACCGAGCTGAGCGTGCTGGAGGTCGGTCTGGCCTGCGGTTTCGAGTCGCCGTCGTACTTTTCCCGCAGTTATCGCGCACGTTTTGCCTGCTGCCCCAGCCAGGATCGCCAGGGCTTGGCGGAGCGCTCCCGGCACGCCAGCGGGCTACGGATCGGCGCCGCACACTAGCCAGGGAGCGGGCTGGGGCGGCCGAAGGTCGTCGGTTTGACGCTTTCGACAATTCCCCTGTCGTTTTTGCGCGATAGCGGCGAATCCCCCAGGGATATGCTGACCCCAAAGCGCCGCTAGAAGATTCGGCGCACCGAACTCCTAGCACCATCTAAATACAGGGGACCGCCTGATGAGCCCAGCCGAACTGCACGCCGACAGCATCGTTATAGACGGGCTGATCATTGCCAAATGGAACCGCGAACTCTTCGAAGACATGCGCAAGGGCGGCCTGACCGCGGCCAACTGCACGGTGTCGGTCTGGGAGGGTTTCCAGGCTACCGTCAACAACATCGCCGCCAGCCAGAAGCTGATCCGCGACAACTCCGACCTGGTGATCCCGGTGCGCACCACCGCCGACATCCAGAAGGCCAAGGCGCAAGGCAAGACCGGGATTATCTTCGGCTTCCAGAACGCCCATGCGTTTGAAGACCAGTTGGGCTATGTCGAGGTGTTCAAGCAGCTCGGCGTCGGCGTGGTCCAGATGTGCTACAACACCCAGAACCTGGTCGGCACCGGCTGCTACGAGCGCGATGGCGGGCTGTCCGGCTTCGGTCGCGAAATCGTCGCCGAAATGAACCGGGTCGGCATCATGTGCGACCTCTCCCACGTCGGCGCCAAGACCTCCGAAGAAGTCATCCTCGCATCCAGCAAGCCGGTGTGCTACTCGCACTGCCTGCCGTCCGGGCTGAAAGAACACCCGCGCAACAAGTCCGATGCGGAACTGAAGTTCATCGCCGAGCACGGCGGCTTCGTCGGCGTGACCATGTTCGCGCCGTTCCTCGCCAAGGGCATCGATTCGACCATCGACGACTACGCCGAGGCCATCGAGTACGTGATGAACCTGGTCGGCGAAGATGCCATCGGCATCGGCACCGACTTCACCCAGGGCCACGGCCAGGACTTCTTCGAGTGGCTGACGCACGACAAGGGCTACGCCCGGCGGCTGACCAACTTCGGCAAGATCGTCAATCCGCTGGGCATCCGCACCGTCGGCGAATTCCCCAACCTCACCGAAACTCTGCTCAAGCGCGGCATGCCCGAGCGCGTAGTGCGCAAGGTGATGGGCGAGAACTGGGTTCGCGTATTGAAGGATGTGTGGGGCGAATAGCACCTGAAACTCGAACGTAGGGTGGGTTAGCCGCAGGCGTAACCCACCAACCGGCCCGCAGGGTCGGCCAAGGCGATGCCTGACGGCATCGATGCTGGGTTAGGCCGTTGCGCGGCTAACCCAGCCTACATACCAAACCGAATTCCGAGAGTGAAACCATGGCCAAACACGCCCCCGAACTACCTATCGAAGTCGACAGCGAAACCGGCGTCTGGACCACCGACGCCCTGCCGATGCTCTACGTGCCACGGCATTTCTTCGTCAATAACCACATGGGCATCGAGCAGGTGCTGGGCGCCGAAGCCTATGCGGAAATCCTCTACAAGGCGGGCTACAAATCCGCCTGGCACTGGTGCGAGAAAGAGGCCGAATGCCACGGCCTGCAAGGCGTTGCGGTGTTCGAGCATTACATGAAGCGCCTGTCGCAACGCGGCTGGGGCCTGTTCGAGATCGAAGCCATCGACCTCGACCAAGGCACCGCCTCGGTGCGCCTCAAGCATTCCGCGTTCGTTTACGTCTACGGCAAGGTCGGGCGCAAGGTCGACTACATGTTCACCGGCTGGTTCGCCGGCGCCATGGACCAGATCCTCGCCGCTCAAGGCAGCCCGCTGCGCACCGTCGCCGAGCAGGTCTACGGCGGTTCCGAAGAAGGCCACGACGACGGCCTGTTCGTCGTTAAACCCCTTTAAGTCGAGCCGCTTTTTATTTGAGGTGCCGCCATGGCTTTCGAAGCAATGTTCCAGCCGATTCAGATCGGCAAACTGACCATCCGCAACCGCGTCCTCAGTACCGCGCACGCCGAGGTGTATGCCACCGATGGCGGCATGACCACCGAGCGCTACATCAAGTATTACGAGGAGAAGGCCAAGGGCGGTATCGGTCTGGCCATTTGCGGCGGCTCCTCGGTCGTGGCCATCGACAGCCCGCAGGAGTGGTGGAGCTCGGTGAACCTGTCGACCGACCGGATCATCCCGCACTTCCAGAATCTGGCCGATGCCATGCACAAGCATGGCGCCAAGATCATGATTCAGATTACCCACATGGGCCGGCGCTCACGCTGGGACGGCTTCAACTGGCCGACCCTGATGTCGCCGTCCGGTATCCGTGAGCCGGTGCACCGCGCCACCTGCAAAACCATCGAGCCGGAAGAAATCTGGCGGGTGATCGGCAACTTCGCGCAGGCGGCCCGGCGTGCCAAAGCCGGTGGTCTGGACGGCGTCGAACTGTCCGCGGTGCACCAGCACATGATCGACCAGTTCTGGAGCCCGCGGGTGAACAAGCGCACCGACGAGTGGGGCGGCAGCTTCGAAGGCCGCATGAAGTTCGGCCTGGAAGTGCTCAAGGCGGTGCGCAAGGAAGTCGGCGACGATTTCTGCGTCGGCATGCGTATCTGCGGTGACGAATTCCACCCGGACGGCCTCAGCCATGAGGACATGAAGCAGATCGCCAAGTACTACAACGACACCGGCATGCTCGACTTCATCGGCGTGGTGGGGTCTGGGTGTGATACGCACAACACATTGGCCAACGTCATCCCGAACATGAGCTACCCGCCGGAGCCGTTCCTGCACCTGGCGGCCGGGATCAAGGAAGTGGTTAGCGTGCCGGTGCTGCACGCGCAGAACATCAAGGACCCGAACCAGGCCGAACGGATTCTCGAAGGCGGCTATGTCGACATGGTCGGCATGACTCGCGCGCACATCGCCGACCCGCACTTCATCGCCAAGATCAAGATGGGCCAGGTCGACCAGATCAAGCAGTGCGTCGGTGCCAACTACTGCATCGACCGCCAGTACCAGGGCCTGGACGTCCTGTGCATCCAGAACGCCGCGACCTCCCGTGAGTACATGGGAGTGCCGCACATCATCGAGAAAACCACCGGGGTGAAACGCAAGGTGGTGGTGGTCGGCGGTGGCCCGGCCGGGATGGAAGCCGCGCGGGTGGCGGCCGAGCGTGGCCACGAGGTGACGCTATTTGAGAAAAAAGAACAACTGGGCGGGCAGATCACCACCGCCTCGAAGGCTCCGCAGCGCGACCAGATCGCCGGTATCACCCGCTGGTATCAGCTGGAGCTGGCGCGCTTGAAGATCGACCTGCGCCTGGGCACCGGGGCAGATGCTGCGACCCTCCTCGACCTGCGCCCGGATGTGGTGGTGCTGGCCAACGGTGGGCATCCGTTCCTCGAGCAGAACGAACACTGGGGTTCTGCCGAGGGCCTGGTGGTCAGCAGCTGGGACGTGCTCGACGGCAAGGTGGCGCCGGGCAAGAACGTGCTGGTCTACGACACCATCTGCGAATTCGGCGGCGTGTCGGTGGCGGACTTCCTCGCCCACAAAGGCGCCCAGGTCGAGATAGTCACCGACGACATCAAGCCGGGCGTGGCCGTCGGCGGCACCTCGTTCCCGACCTTCTACCGCAGCATGTACCCGAAAGAAGTGATCATGACCGGCGACATGATGCTGGAGAAGGTCTATCGCGAGGGCGACAAGCTGGTCGCGGTGCTCGAGAACGAATACACCGGCGCCAAGGAAGAGCGGGTGATCGACCAGGTCGTCATCGAAAACGGCGTGCGCCCCGACGAAGAGCTCTACTACGCGCTCAAAGCCGGTTCGCGCAACCAGGGTCAAATCGATGTCGAGGCCTTGTTCGCGATCCAGCCGCAGCCGTGCCTGAGCGAGCCGGGCGAGGGGTACCTGTTGTTCCGCATCGGTGACTGTGTGGCGCAGCGCAATACCCACGCGGCGATCTATGACGCCATAAGGCTGTGCAAGGATTTCTGATTCGGCACGGACACAGCCTTCGCCCTCCGGTGAAGGTGCCCCGCAGGGGCGGATGAGGGAAACAGCGGGGCATCGCCGTACGCAGCCCGGAGTTTCCCTCACCCCAGCCCTCTCCCTGCTTTTCATAAAAGAGGGTGAGAGGGGGTAATCGGCGCTGCTATTCAGGTCCCGCTGAGGAGACCAAACGATGTTGAACACCATCCTTCCCATTCTGCTGTTCGCCGCATTGGCCCTGGCCGTGCTCGGCGCGGCCAAGCGCTTCTTCATGTGGCGCCGTGGGCGGCCGGCCCAGGTCGACTGGGTTGGCGGCCTGCTGGCGATGCCCAGGCGCTACCTGGTCGATCTGCACCATGTGGTCGAACGCGACAAATACATGTCCAGGACCCACGTGGCGACGGCCGGTGGCTTCGTGCTGGCGGCGCTGCTGGCGGTCATAGTGCATGGCTTCGGCCTGCATAACCGTATCCTCGGCTTCGCCCTGCTGGCGGCCTGCGTGCTGATGTTCGTCGGCGCGCTGTTCGTGGCCAAGCGTCGGCGCAACCCACCGGCGCGCCTGTCGAAAGGGCCGTGGAACCGGCTGCCGAAAAGCTTGCTGATGTTCTCAGCGAGCTTCTTTATCGTCACCTTGCCGGTGGCTGGGATCCTGCCGGAAGACTTCGGCGGCTGGCTGTTGGCCGGAGTGCTCGCCCTTGGCGTGGCCTGGGGCGTGTCGGAAATGTTCTTCGGTATGACCTGGGGCGGGCCGATGAAGCACGCCTTCGCCGGCGCCTTGCACCTGGCCTGGCACCGTCGCGCCGAACGGTTCTCCAGAAAAGATGGGCGCGGTGGCCGTTCGACCGGCCTGAAGCCGCTGGATCTTAGCGACCCGACTGCGCCCTTGGGCGTGGAGAAGCCCAAGGATTTCACCTGGAACCAACTGCTCGGTTTCGATGCCTGCGTGCAATGCGGCAAGTGCGAAGCCGCCTGCCCGGCGTTCGCCGCCGGCCAGCCGCTGAACCCGAAGAAGCTGATCCAAGACATGGTCGTCGGCCTGGCGGGCGGCAGCGATAGAGGTTATTTCGGCAGTCCGTACCCTTCATTAGACGGCAAGGGCATCCCGATCGGTGAGCACGGCGGCGGCCCGCATCAGCCGATCGTCTTTCTCGAAGGCAAGGGCCTGCTCGAAGCCGAGACCCTGTGGTCCTGCACCACCTGCCGTGCCTGTGTCGAGGAATGCCCGATGATGATCGAGCACGTCGATGCCATAGTCGACATGCGCCGCCATCTGACCCTGGAAAAAGGCGCGACGCCGAACAAAGGCGCCGAGGTGCTGGATAACCTGATCGCCACCGACAACCCTGGCGGTTTCGCCCCGGGCGGGCGGATGAACTGGGCGGCGGACCTGAACCTCGACCTGCTGAGCGAGAAGCAGAGCACCGACGTGCTGTTCTGGGTCGGCGATGGCGCCTTCGATATGCGCAATCAACGAACCCTGCGCGCCTTCGTCAAAGTGCTCAAGGCCGCCAACGTCGATTTCGCCGTGCTTGGCCTGGAGGAGCGCGACAGCGGCGATGTGGCCCGTCGCCTGGGCGATGAAGCGACCTTCCAGCAACTGGCCAAACGCAACATCGAGACAATGGCCAAGTACCGTTTCAAACGCATCGTCAGCTGCGACCCGCACAGCTTCCACGTGCTGAAAAACGAATACGGGGCGCTGGGCGGTGACTATGAAGTGCTGCACCACAGCACCTACATCGCCGAGCTGATCGCCGCGAAACAGCTCAACCTTGGCCAGCACCCTCTATCACAACAGCATGGCGGCGGCGTGACCTATCACGATCCCTGCTACCTCGGCCGCTACAACGGTGAATACGAGGCGCCGCGCGAGGTGCTGCGCGCCCTCGGGATCGAAGTGAAAGAAATGCAGCGTTCGGGCTTCCGCTCGCGCTGCTGTGGCGGTGGCGGCGGTGCGCCGATCACCGACATCCCCGGCAAACAGCGGATTCCCGATATGCGCATGGTCGATATCAAGGAAACCGGTGCCGAACTGGTAGCGGTCGGTTGCCCGCAATGCACGGCGATGCTCGAAGGCGTGGTCGAACCGCGCCCGCAGATCAAGGACATCGCCGAGTTGGTGGCCGACGTGTTGATCGAAGGGGCGCCGAGCGCGCCGGCCAAACGCCAAGCAGCGGGGGCGCATTGATGCCAGCCACAGGCTTGATAGCAGCAGACATCCCCGCGCACAGCATCTTGCCTTCGGAGGGCCAGCCATGAGCGACATCATCCGCCGTGACCCGCGTGCCGAATGGATTGCGCGTAACCGCCTGCATCCGCTGCATGCCGCCATGCAGCGCAACGAAACCAGTTGGCTGGGGCCTAATGGGCTGGTCCGCAAGAACCCCCATGCGCTCGGCTTCATCGGCCCCAACGGCATCAAACGGATCGACCGCAGTGGCGCCCAGCAGGGCGGCACCAGCAAGCGCGCGACGCAGGCCGCGGTAGTCCAACTGCCGCTGCACGTCATCGCCCAACCGAGCTTCCAGATCGTGGTCGTGCCGGACATGGTCGGCGGCCGTCTGACCAGCCACGACCGCGACCTGCTGGGCCTGGCCCGTAAGCTGGCCGGTGACGAGGGTTCCGTGTTGGCGGTGGTGTTTGGCGAACACAAAGAAACCAGCTTCGATATCGCCGGTGTTGACCGCCTGCTGCAGTTCGATGGCGCGGAATACTCCGGCTATTCGCCAGAGCAGCAAGTGCAGGCCCTGGCTGCCGTGGAGCGGCAGTTCCAGCCCCGCCATTGGTTGCTGCCAGACAGCCGCACCGGCGGTGGTGAGCTCGGTCGGCGCCTCGCCGCACTGCTGGGCGAACGCCCGGCGACGCGGGTTTGGCAGGTCAGCGAGGAACACTGCATCGGCCGCGCCGGTGCGGGGCGTGAAGACCTGGTGCGGCCGTTGGCGCGGTTGATCCTGGCGGCGAGCGAATGTGCCGAGCCGGTCAGCGATACGCGTCATGAAGTGCTGCCGGTCACCTTGGCACACTCCGTTGCTCGCAGCCTGCCGCGCATCGAAGATCTTGGCGCGGTAGCGGTCGACCCGGCGGCGACGCCGATGGCCGAGGCCGAGTTCATCCTCTCCGGCGGTAACGGCGTGAAGGATTGGACGTTGTTCCACCGTGCCGCCGAAGCGCTAGGTGCGACGGAGGGCGCTTCACGGGTGGCGGTGGACGATGGCCATATGGCGCGTAATCGCCAGGTCGGCGCGACCGGCACCTGGGTGACCGCGCGGGTCTATCTGGCGGTCGGTATTTCCGGCGCGATCCAGCACCTGCAGGGTATTGGTGGCTGCGACAAAGTCGTGGCGATCAACCTGGACCCCGGCTGCGACATGATCAAACGCGCCGATCTGGCCGTGATCGGCGACTCTGCCGCGATCCTCGGCGCATTGATCCAGCGGGTTGCCGAACACCGCGCGGGAGGCAATCGCGATGCGGCCTGATGCCGCGGTTTATCGGCTCCCCGCCTGCGCGAGGACAACGAAGTTTGCAGGGCTCGCAGGCCAATCGAGCCTGTCTCAGCACATAGCCTCACGGGTGCCCCATGACTGATCTGAACATCATTGCCCTGGTTTCCATCGGCGCGCACCCCAGCTCCGGTCGCGCCCGCCGCGCCGAACAGGATGCCCGCGCGGTCGAATTGGGCCTGCGTCTGGCCGCTGAGCGCCTGCAAGTGCTGCACGCCGGCGATACCCGGGAGGAGGCGCTGCGCGCTTACCTGGGCATGGGCCTGGCGGAACTCAGCGTACTCGAGCAACCACGCGGTGCCGACGCCTTGCCGGTACTGGCGAGCTACCTGAGCGAGTCCGGTGCCCAGCTGGTGCTCACGGGTAGCCAGGCGGAAACCGGCGAAGGCTCGGGCATGCTGCCTTTCCTGTTGGCGGAAAAACTCGGTTGGCCGCTGGTAGTCGGGTTGGCCGAAGTGGAGCAGGTCGAGAACGGCGTCGCCCAAGTGCTGCAAGCCTTGCCACGCGGCCAGCGGCGGCGTTTGAAGGTGCGTCTGCCGTTCCTCGCCAGCGTCGATAACGCGGCGCCGACCGCTCGGCAAAGCGCCTTCGGTCCCGCC
>JBOICE010000061.1:0-5378 GCA_050739815.1 Pseudomonas sp.
CCGTGGCCTTGATGAAGATCGCCAACGACTTGCGCCTGCTCGGCTCCGGCCCACGCGCCGGGTTCGCCGAGGTCAAGTTGCCTGCCAACGAGCCAGGCAGCTCGATCATGCCCGGCAAGGTCAACCCAACCCAGTGCGAGGCGCTGTCCATGCTCGCCTGCCAGGTGCTCGGCAACGACGTTGCCATCAGCATGGCCGCCAGCCAGGGCCATTTGCAGTTGAACGTCTTCAAACCGGTGATCATCCACAACCTGCTGCAGTCGATTCGACTGTTGGCAGACGGCTGTCGCAACTTCCAGCGGCACTGCATCGAAGGCATGGAGCCCGACGCAGCACAAATGGCCGCACATCTGGAGCGCGGCCTGATGCTGGTGACTGCACTCAACCCACATATCGGTTACGACAAAGCTGCAGAAATTGCCAAGAAGGCCTACAGCGAGGGCACGACCTTGCGCGAAGCCGCTCTGGCCCTGAAGTATCTCAGCGCAGAAGAATTCGACGCCTGGGTGCGTCCCGAAGCGATGTTGGAGACCGGCCACCATGGTTGAAACGGCGAAAAGCGGTGCCACCCCACTGGAAGGGGACGGGAAGCGCATTCTGATGATTCTCGGTACACCCAAGAGCGGCAGTCTTTGCCATGCCCTCGGCGAGGCATACGCCCAAGGCGCGCGCAGCGAAGGCCATGTGGTGCGTCAGCTGAAGTTGGGCGAGTTGGAGTTTGATCCGGTGCTACGCGGTGGCTACGACCAGAGCCAGAACCTGGAGCCGGATCTGCTGGAAGCGCAACGGCAAATCCACTGGGCCGAACACCTGGTTTTTGTCTATCCGGTCTGGTGGGGCGGCCTGCCAGCACTGTTCCAAGGCTTTTTCGATCGGGTGTTTCTGCCTGGTTTTGCTTTCAAGTACCGCGAGCGCTCGCATATTGTCGAAAAGCTGCTGACTGGGCGAACCGCCGATCTGCTGGTGACGCTCGACACCCCGCCCTGGTACTTCCGCTGGATTTACGGTGCGCCGGCACACCGGCAGGTGATGCGCGCCATCCTCGGCGCCTGCGGTGTCAAAACCCGCCGCCTGACCGAGTTCGCCCCAATCCGCCTCTCTTCCGAGGAGCAACGCCAAGGCTGGCTACGCCGTGCAGAACAGCTGGGTATTGGGGCTTAGGGCACCGCCCGCAGTCTGGGTGGAGCACAGCGACCAAACGGCAGGAAAGCCGTTTTGCCCAGCTTTAGCTGCCCCTAGGGTGAGGTGCATGGACGCGCCTCATGAAACCCAGCAGTTAGCTACCAGTTGGGCTTAGCCCTAACGAGCACTAACCCAGCCTGCAATCTACTAATCGTGGACCCCCGCCAACCTGGCCCGGCGCGCTCGCCAACCCGCAATGACCGATGGCCCCAGCGCGGTCAACGCCGAGCCCAGCACCACCAGCAACGCCCCCACGTAAGCAATCCAGTTGATTTGCTCTGGCTGCACATGCTCGGGCCATAAGCTGGCCGCCAGGGCCACCGACGCAAAGGTCACCAAAGGGGTAATCGCCAGCGTGGCACTGACTCGCGAGGCCTCCCAATGCGCCAGAGCCTCGGCGAACGCCCCATAGGCAACCAGCGTATTCAGGCAACAGGCCAGCAACAACCAGCCTTGCAGCGGGCTCAACGTCAACAACTGCAACGGCTGCGCCCAAGGCATCAGCAACGCAGCGCAAGCCAGGTAAATCACCATCATCACCTGCACCGAATTCCACATCGTCAACAGCTGCTTTTGCGCCAGCCCGTAGAAAGTCCAGACAAAAGCTGCCAGAAGCACGATCAGCACGCCTGTGGTGTAGGCCGTGAGTGAGGTCAGCAGCTCATGCAAACGTTGGTTGAAGAACAACCCGAAACCCAGCAACAACACCGCCAAACCTATGCCCTGGCCGATGCTGAAGCGCTCGCGAAAAATGAACAGACTGCTGATCAGAAATAGAATTGGCGCCACCTGGATCACCAACTGAGTCGTGCCGGGGCTGAGCAGCTTGAGGCCGATCAGATAAAGCACATAGTTGCCAGTCAGCCCAGCAATGGCCAGCACCAGCAACCAGGCACCGCTCTTGCCCAGCAGGCGAAAACTCGGCAGACGCTTAGCCGCAGCCAAGTAGGCCAGCAGAATCGAACCGGCGACTAACAGGCGATACCAAGTGACGGTGATGGGGTCCATCACCTGCAGCACTTCTTTGAGTTTGATCGGCAAAATGCCCCAGAGCACGGCAGTGGTCAGAGCAAGCAGCAGGCCGTAGAGCCAACGGCCGGAAGAGATGTGCATGGCAGCCTCGAATGCGCAGCGACCGCTTAACCACGGCTAACCCCGGTCACGGTCGCAAAGAGCCATTCTAGGCTGCGGCCGTTGACCGGCACAGGAACAGTTCAAGCCGGTTGCACCCGGCAACTGTACTACTGGCCTCGGCCAATGCCGTCACATGCTTGACGCCAAAAGAATGAAAACCACGATAATTGCGGCGATCCAACCGAAATAATCGACCATTTGTCGCGAAAACCAACGAACTGCCAAGCACCGATTAGACTGCAACCAATAAGCTCGTTTCGGGAGATTTACTTATGTTCGGTCAACGCACCCAAGATCCAGCAGCAGCCACGCACTACCGTAGCGAGCGTGTCAGTGCGGTTAATGGCGAGTATTTTTTTGCCACGCGCGAAGGCACTTTGGAAGGCCCGTACTTCACCCGGGTCGATGCCGAACGCGAGATCAGTGTGTATGTTCGTCGACAAATTCAGGGCAACGACATTATCGAGAGCCGGTCCTTCTAAGACGCTGACTCGCCCATAAAAAACCGCGCCTTGGCGCGGTTTTTTCGTAGCTGCAACGGCTGTACTGGCTTGGAGCTTGTTCAAGCTCGTCGCAAGTACAGCAGCTCTCGAACAGACGCTTAGCGCACGGCCTCGAACAGACCGGTAGCCCCCATGCCACCACCCACGCACATGGTGACGACGCCATAGCGCAGCTTGCGCCGTTGCAACTCGCGCACCAGATGGCCGACCTGACGCGAACCGGTCATGCCGAAGGGGTGGCCGATGGAGATGGAGCCGCCGTTGACGTTGTATTTTTCGTTGTCGATTTCCAGGAAATCGCGCGCATAGAGGCACTGCGAAGCGAAGGCTTCGTTGAGTTCCCACAGGTCGATATCGGCCACGCTCAGGCCACGGGCCTTGAGCAGCTTGGGCACCGAGTAGACCGGACCAATACCCATCTCGTCCGGCTCGCAACCGGCAACGGTGAAACCACGGAAGAAAGCCAGCGGCTTCAGCCCCAGTTCGAGGGCTTTTTCCAGGCTCATCACCAGCGTCATGGAGGCGCCGTCGGACAATTGCGAGGCGTTACCGGCGGTCACCGAACCGTCTTCGGCGAAGACCGGTTTCAACGACGCCAGGCTGGCCAGGGTGGTATCCGCACGGTTGCAATCATCGCGATCAACCACACCCTCGAGGATGCTCTTCTCGCCGGTGGCTTTGTCTTCTACCTGGTATTTCACCGCCATCGGCACGATTTCATCGTCGAACAGGCCTTCGGCCTGCGCCCGCGCGGTGCGCTGCTGGCTTTGCAGGGCGTAGGCATCCTGTTGCTCACGGGTCACGTTGTAGCGCCGCGCGACGATCTCAGCCGTCTGCCCCATCGGGAAATAAATGCCCGGCACGTTCTGCTTCAGCAGCGGGTTGATCAAGTTGTCGGTGTTGACGCTTTTCATCGTCATGGTGATCGACTCGACACCACCGGCAACGATGATGTCGCTGCAACCGGAGGCGATCTGGTTGGCGGCAATGGCAATCGCCTGCAAACCAGAAGAGCAGAAACGGTTCAGGGTCATGCCGGCCACCTGAGTACCCAGACTCGACAGCACCGCGACGTTACGGCCGATGTTGAAACCCTGTGCGCCCTCGTTCGAGCCGGCACCAACGATGCAATCTTCGACCGAGGCCGGGTCGAGGTGATTGCGGGCCAGGAGTGCGTTGACGCAATGAGCCGCCATGTCGTCAGGACGGGTCAGGTTGAACTTGCCGCGGAACGACTTGGCCAGACCAGTCCGGACGCTATCGACTATCACCACTTCACGCATGAGGCACCTCGTTGTTGTTTGTTTAAACCATCGTTTTGTTTAAAGCATCGTTTTGTTTAAAGCATCGTTATTCGGAGCATGTTCGCTAAGCGCTGCCGGCAGGATAAAACCGGACGCCATAGCGACGCGACGATCATTCATCCTGCGTATGCGCCCCCATCCTTTTGGCCATCAATCACGCTCAAAAGCGGCTTGCAGCGCGTCGTTGATGGTGCGTAGCACTTTGACCCGGGCAAAGCGCTTGTCGTTGGCTTCGACCAGCGTCCAGGGGGCGATCTCGCTGCTGGTGCGGTCGACCATGTCTTCCACCGCATCGCGGTAGAGGTCCCATTTCTCCCGGTTGCGCCAGTCTTCCTCGGTGATCTTGAAACGTTTGAAGGAAATCTGTTCGCGCTCCTGAAAACGTTGCAACTGGGTCTCCTGGTCGATCGACAGCCAAAACTTCACGAGCACCACTCCCGCTCGAGTCAGCTGTTCCTCGAAATCGTTGACCTCGGCGTAAGCCCGCAGCCAGTCCGCCGGGCTGCAGAAACCCTCGACCCTCTCCACCAGCACCCGGCCATACCAGGATCGGTCGAACACGGTGAACTTGCCGCGCGGCGGCACATGCCGCCAGAAGCGCCACAGATAGGGCTGCGCACGCTCCTCCTCGGTGGGCGCGGCAATCGGCACGATGCGGTACTGGCGCGGATCGAGCGCCGCAGCCACACGACGGATAGCGCCACCCTTGCCAGCGGCGTCGTTACCCTCGAATACCGTAACCAAGGCGTGCCGGCGCATGCGTTTATCGCGCATCAAGCCCGCCAACCGCGCCTGTTCGTTCGTCAGTTGCTGCTCATAAACGTCTTTGTCCAGCCGCTGGCTCATATCCAGGCTGCCCAGCAGGCTGCGATTGTCCAGGCTGATGGTCAAAGGTCCAGCATGGGGGTGGCGCTGTGGCCGCTGCTTGGTTTTCAGCGCCACCTGCAAGCCATCGAGCAAGATCCGCCCGATGGTCAGGCTGCGGTAATACTCGTCGAAACCCTCGATGACGTACCAGGGCGCATAGTCGCGGCTGGTGCGGCGCAACACACGCTCGCCATAGCGGACAAACTTGTCGTAGGTCTGCGATTGCTGCCAGTCCAGCGGGCTCAGGCGCCAGCTGCGCAGCGGGTCGTCCTGCAACGCCTTGAGGCGCGCCTTCATCCGTTTTTTCGAGAGGTGGAACCAGAACTTGAAGATCAGCGCGCCCTCGTCACACAGCATCCGCTCCAGGCTCTCCGCACCATCGATAGCC
>JBOICE010000062.1:0-8403 GCA_050739815.1 Pseudomonas sp.
CATGCGCCTGATCGACACCCATACCCACCTGGACTTCCCGGACTTTGACGCCGACCGCGCCCAAGTGCTGACGAACTCCCGCGCGCTTGGCGTAGAACGCATGGTGGTACTCGGTGTTTACCAGGCCAATTGGCAGCGGCTGTGGGAACTGGTAAATCGCGAGGAGGGGTTGTATTCCGCCTTCGGCCTGCACCCGGTCTATCTGGATCAGCACCAGCCGGAACATCTGCATGAACTGCGTCGCTGGCTGGAACGGCTCGCCGGACAACCCAAGCTCTGCGCCGTCGGCGAGTTCGGCCTCGACTATTACCTGGAAGCCCTCGACCGCGAACGTCAGCAAGCGCTGTTCGAGGCGCAACTAGAGCTGGCCGCCGAGTTTGCGCTGCCGGCCCTGCTGCACGTACGACGCAGCCATGCGCAGGTGATCGCGGCGCTGAAGCGCTTCAAGCTCCAGCGTGGCGGCATCATCCATGCGTTTGCCGGCAGCTACGAGGAGGCGCGGGAATACCTCAAGCTCGGCTTCAAGCTCGGCCTCGGCGGTGCGCCGACCTGGCCGCAGGCCAATCGCCTGCGCAAAGTGGTGGCGCAACTGCCGCTGGAGGCCATACTGCTGGAAACCGACTCCCCGGACATGGCGCCCGCCATGCGCCCTAATCGGCGCAACAGCCCGGAATTCCTCCCGGACATCTGCACCGCCCTCGCCGGACTGAAAGGCATCACCCCCGCCGAACTGGCCAGCGCCAGCAGCCGCAATGCCTGCGAGCTGTTCGGCTGGTAAGCGCTATTCGCCGCGATGATGTTGGGCTTTGCTGCGCTCCGCACCAACCGACGGCGGCGGCCTTTGGCAAATGCATGCGCCGCTACGAAAGCCCGCTATTCGCCAACTGGCGAGTCGCCCTGAAATCACAAAAAAGCCCGCCAATTGGCGGGCTTCTGCAGCAGGCTGCGATCAAACGCGGAAGGCGCTGATCAAGTGCTTCAGATGCGCGACCTGCCCAGACAGCTCGCGGCTTGCCTGCTCAGTCTGACTGGCACCATCGGCAGTACGCTCACCCGCCAGGTTGATCTCGACGATGTTCTGGTCGATATCGTGAGCCACCGCCGTCTGCTGCTCGGCGGCGGCGGCAATCTGCTGATTCTGGTCGACGATCATGCCCACCGAGCCGAGGATATTCTCCAGCGCCTGCTGCACCTTGCCTGACTCGGCGACGGTGCCATCGGCCATCTGGTGACTGGTGTGCATGGTTTTCACCGCGGCACCCACGCCACCTTGCAGCTTGGCGATCATCTTCTCGATCTCTTCGGTCGACTGCTGGGTACGCTTGGCCAGGTTGCGCACTTCATCGGCCACCACGGCGAAACCGCGCCCCTGCTCACCGGCACGCGCCGCTTCGATCGCCGCGTTGAGCGCCAGCAGGTTGGTCTGCTCGGCAATCCCCTTGATCACATCCAGCACTTGGCTGATCGAAGCACTATCGCTCGCCAACTGATTGATCACCACCACCGACTGGTCGATCTCACCCGCCAACCGCTGGATGCTGCCGACCTGGGACTCCACCAGCGCCCGGCCGCTGACGGTTTCCTGATTCACGCTCTGCGCGCTGTCCACCGCGGCGGCGGCACTACGCGCCACTTCCTGAGCGGTTGCGGACATTTCGTTCATCGCCGTCGCGACCTGCTCGATCTGGCTGCGTTGCCCGGCGACCGCTTGGTTGCTCTGCGCGGAGACCGCCTCCACGCGATCGGCCTGGCGGCCGACCTCGCTTACCGTATGCCCGACACGCTCGATCAAGTGGTGGATTTTCTGCACCGTGCCGTTGAACACCTCACCCAACTCACCCAACTCATCGCGGCTCTGGGCCTTGAAGTTGACGGTCATATCACCAGCCGCAACCTTGTCCATCACCAGGCCAAGGTTCTTCAGCGTCGTGCGGGTGGAAACATAGAAAGCGCCGTAGAGGTAGACGATCAGCAGAAACACCAGCATCAGCGCAACGACCAGCGCCACCACCTGCACGCGCTTTTGCACCAAGCGCTGCTGCAACTGTTGGTCAAGGAACACCAAGGCGGCATCGTTGAGCTGATAGGTTTTGTCCATCGCCAGCGTGACCCGGTCGTAAAACTGCTGCCAGGGCGTGTCGAGCGTGTCGGCCATGATCACCTGGTCTTCAAACAGCGTGCTGGTGTCTTTCAACGTCGCCTGGCTGGCCGTCGCCAAAGCATCCAGCGCACTGCGCGCTTGCGGGCTGGCCTCCAAGGCATCGCGCAGGCTGAGCCCGTATTCGGCATGCAGCTTTTCCAGCACCAGGAGCAATTCGTCGAATTTGCTGCTGGCAGACGAATTCAAGAAGCCTTGCCCGAGGGATGAAGCACCTAAGGCACGCCCGTTGCTGAGGGCTGCGGTCACCTGAGGCGTCACCACGCTAACCAACTCAACCATCTGCCGCACGGCGGGTAGGTTGTCCTGGCTGAGCCCGGCTTGGTTCGCCACGACTTTGATAAACACCTGGGCATTGCCGAGCAGCTTTTCGACCATGGCGGTCTTGCTCTGCAACGACGTTTCCGCCTCAATGGCCTGTAATGCGGCGAGCATCTCATCGCGCTTGCTGTTGAACTCCTCAACCTGCGCGGGCTCACTGACCACCGGCTGCAAGGCTTGCAGCGAACTGCCAAGTTCCTTGCTCAACTTCCCGACCCGCGCCTCCAGATCGCCAGCCTTACCGGACTGGCCAAGCGTGGCGTTGATCTCGACAAGATCGTTGAGGTTTTCCAAATCCCGTCTTAGCTTGAGACTGGAACTCAGTAGATCGAGACTCTCCAACTCGGCACGGGTGCCGACGAACTCTCGATAAGAGTCGCGTACCAGATAGAAGTTGGAGACCAGCATCGGCAAGAAGAACAAGACGCTGATCAGACTGAATTTCATACCAAAACTAAGGCGATTCATCAGCGCGATGGCCGGATACAGCACGGTCTTCACAAGACGTCTCCTGTTCGCATTATTGTTATGTATCGTCACAGAGACGGACCGGTAAGAATCACACGCGGCAGCCGTTCCATCCCCGCAGGCCCGGCCTGAGTCGCTCGAAGCAGAGCGGCAACAGCAGGCAGCTAAACGTGAGCGAGGTCACAAAAAACTGTCCGAGCGCGGCGTCCTGTATACCTGATATCGACTCATTCCTCTGTAACTTAAGGTTAAGCATGCATCCATCATTGCGATTCGGCATCGATCTGGGTGGCACCAAGATCGAAATTGTCGCCCTGGCGAATAACCAGCAGGTTCACCGGCGCCGGCTACCCACCCCGCAAGGCGACTACGCCGCCACTTTGGCGACGATTGCCGGTCTGGTGGCGCAAGCCGAACGCGAGCTTGGCGCCAGCGGCAGTGTCGGGGTTGGTATTCCGGGAACCCGCTCGCCAGATCACGGGCGGATCAAAAACGCCAACTCGATCTGCCTGATCGACCAGGATCTGCAAGGCGACCTCGAACGCTTGCTACAGCGTCCGGTACGCCTGGCCAACGACGCCGACTGCTTTGCTCTCTCCGAGGCCAGCGATGGTGCCGGCGCAGGCGCGACAACGGTTTTTGGGGCGATTCTGGGAACCGGTGCTGGTGGGGGCGTGGTGATTAATGGCCGACTCCTGAGCGGTCCAAACGGCATTGCCGGCGAATGGGGACATAACCCGCTGCCTTGGCGCCGCGTCGAGGACGGCCCAGCCCGTCGCTGCTATTGCGGGCTGGAGGACTGCATCGAGACCTTTTTGTCCGGCCCCGGTTGGGCAGCCCGCAGCGGCCTGGGGCTGGACGCCGGCGCCTTGGCACTGGCGGCCCTGCACGCCGACACCGCAGCCCAACAGGCCCTGGAGCGCTATTGCGATCAACTGGCGCGTGGGCTGGCTTCGGTCATCAACCTAGTTGATCCGCACGTTATTGTTTTGGGTGGCGGCCTGTCGAATATCGACGCGCTGTATGAACAGGTGCCACGGTTATTGCCGCGCTACGTGTTTTCCGATCGGGTCAACACTCGCTTGCTACCCGCCCAGCACGGCGATTCCAGTGGAGTGCGCGGCGCAGCCTGGCTCTGGGAGTGAGGCGCCAGGCACACCGGCAGCCCAGGCGCCCCTAAAGCAACAGCGTCCACACCGCAAGGCCGGCGTACCACAGCACCGCGGCGCGCACCAGCAACTGCCAGAGCCCGTCCAGGCTGGCAACACCTGCCTCGCCCAAAACCGGTTCGGGCACCTCAGCCGCCGCGCGCCCGGCCTGCACCACCAACTGCGCGGCGGCAATATCCCAGTTCAGCAGTTCATGCAGTAACACGCGGCTGACCGCGACAAAGCTGCCCACCAAGGCGAAGCTCGCGGCTAACAGCCGCACCGGCAGCCAGTCGAAGGCGTGCCGCCACTGCACCGCGCGCTCCCGCACGATCGGCTGCCCGGCATGTTCGGTCATCAACGCCAGCAGCCGATAGGCCAACGCCGCCACCGGCCCGAGCAGGGCGTACCAGAAAATCACCGCGAAGAAACTTTGATAGGCCTGCCAGAGCAAATAGCTCTGAACCTGCTGCAACAGGGTGTCGCTCTCCTCGGCCTGCAGTGCAAGGTCGCGACGCGCGACCAGATAGGCAGCCTCCGCGTCGCCGCGCCGCCAACTGTCACGGAAGGGGCCGAGAGCCGCCTGCGGGTCGCCGCGCCCCAAGCTATAGACCAGTACCAGCAGATGCACCGGCAGAGCCAGCCAGCCATAAGCCAACGGCCCGAGCAAAGCCAGGAGCAAGGCCAGAGCCGCCAACGGCAGCAGCACCAACAGCAGAATTGCCAGCCAGGGGCTCTCGATGAAGTCCGCCTGCCGCTCGACCCACGCCAGCAAACGCAACCAGGGCCCGTCCTGTTGGATCTTGGCTCGCCAGGCCGAGAACTTCTCCACCCACAGCACCAACAGCAGCACCAGAAAGCTCATTGCCCGTACTCCTTAGTCTTTTAAAGCCGCCCGCAGACGCAGCCAATCGAAAGCGGGCCCTGGATCAGTTTTGCGCCCCGGCGCGATATCGCTGTGGCCACAGATACGCTCTAAGGTGATCGCTGGATAGGCGCTCTGCAACACACGGCTCAATTGCACCAGCGCGGCATATTGAGCCTCAGTGAAGGGCAATTCGTCAGTTCCTTCCAGCTCGATCCCGAGAGAGAAGTCATTGCAGTTCTCGCGACCCTCGAACTGTGAGATTCCGGCATGCCAGGCACGCTCCAGGCAGGAGACAAACTGGGTCACCGCTCCGTCACGCTCGATCAGGAAATGCGCCGACACTTGTAGCGCGGCAATTCCAGCAAAGTATGGATGCTCATCCGCCCGCAGCTGATTTTGAAAGAACTCTTGCACCTTGCCGGTGCCGAACTGGCCGGGCGGCAGGCTGATGTTGTGGATCACCAGCAGGGAAATTTCCCCCTGCGGGCGAACATTGAAATTAGGTGAGGGGCAGCGGCGTACGTCTTCACACCAGCCGCTTACGGAATCCAACTGCATAGAAACTCCTTGAACTGCCAACACTCTAGAGCAGGCCAGCAACAGGGCCAAGCACCATAGACGACAACGCCCGGCACAGAGCCGGGCGTTGCCGTTTATGGATCGCCGTGAATCAGGCGTTTTTCAGACGACGAAGATTGCCGATCACCGACTCCAGCGCACGGTCGAACAACAACGCATCATCGAGCAGGCGGATAGCACTGCGGCGAAACTCTACGGCCAAGCCCATGCGGGTCTTCTCCAAGACTTTCATGCCGGTACGGTTTACGAAGATGTACTTGCCAGTGGGCTTGATCACCGCAGCCAACTTGCAACGCAGCTTGTGCTCCTCGTCTTCCTGGAACTCCACCCAGCTACCAACGCGCAAATTATCGACCTGTAACAGCGCCTCATCGTCGTCAGCCAGGGTGACCTCTGGTTCCTGCGCCCGGCTTTCACCCGGCGCCAGCAGGACGATTTCTTCAATCACCTCAACCATTGCCGGCACATCAACCAGCTCAGGCGCATCTGCGGGCGGCAGTTCAAGCAACGGTAACCCGACCCCAAGATCTGCCAATATTTCAGCAGGCCCGCCAACGGCGGCCTGCTCAGTCGCTGGCTGCTCGGCCTCTGGAAGCGGCCGTTTGAAGCGCTGGAACGCCTGAACATGCAGGGATTCCAACTGGCTGAAAAATTCACTGGTAGAGAACGGATCGAACGCTGCGCTGGCCATCCCTTCGCGCAATGCCTTGAGCAGCCCCGGCACCAACTCCAGCAAGCGCAGGCGCGCCTCAGGGTCTTCGTGCGGCGCAACGCTCCAGACCAGGTCATCCATGGTTGCCAAAGCCGCCAGCCACTCGGGCGAGCCAACGCCGTGCTTGAGGCACGTCAGCATCAATACCTTGCTCCAACCCTCTTGCAGCAAGCGCACCACCACTTCCGGCAAAGTCTTGCCAAGCAGGCGCTCATTCAAGGCCTGCTCAACTTGCCGGCGCGCCAGCTCGGCCTTGGCGCTGCCCTCTTCAGCATCACGTGTGCGCTGCTCAAGGAGCTCGCTACGCCGGCGCTCATCGCCGGTAAAGGCCAGGAAGTCCGCCAGCAGCTCGGAAAAAATCGCCGGGTCATCAACAAAATCATTCAGCAGGCGTTGCACCACCTGCTCGATCTTCTGATACAGGCTGTCACGCTGGGTATCGTCGTGCTCAGCCCAACCCAGCGCAGCCGAAGCAATCTCGTTGAGCAGACGGCGAGCCGGATGGCTACCCCGGCTGAAAAAGGTCTTATCCAACACCGCCACTTTCAGCATCGGAATCTGTAAACGCCCGATAAGCGCCTTCAGAGAGTCAGGCAGGGTGCGGTCATCCAAGATGAACTCAAACAGCATGGAGACCAGATTGATGACGTCTTCATCAACTTCGCCAACGACCCGCGCCTTGCCACTCTTGACGCTGGCGCGCATCAGCAGTTGCTCCAACTGTTGACGTAGATCGAAGTCATCCATCGCCGCCGGGGCGGGTGCGCGCTGCTGCAAGTGCGACAACAGACGCAAGAGATCATTGCTGGAAATTGGCAGCGCATCCGCCGGCATCTCACGGCGCGGCAAGCCTGCGCCCCGGACCTGCGAGAGCAGCTCCTGAAGGACGCCGAACACCTCCTGCACCCCTTCGCTAGCGTAACTCCCGCCCTCCGTGGGCAGAGCTCCAGTCCCCTCGTGCCCAAAACGCGAACCCGATGTCGGCGAATGTCCAGACTTGCGGCGAAGTGGCGCCGACTTCAGCTCCGGCAGCACGCCCGCAGCCACCAACTGCTGGTTGGCCTCGGCGTACAGCTGGTCGAGATCACTCAGTACATACTTTTCGAATAGCTTGAGAATGATCAGCTTGACCTTGATCTCAACGCCCAGACGGCTACAGGCCTCGAGAAAGTACCCGCAAAGTACCGCCGGCCCGAGGGGGTTGGACTTGTCATCCAGTTTTTTACTGACCACCGCATTCAGGCGAGCGCTTAGATGGCCTAGCGCGACACCGTCGCGACTCATCACCTTGGCCACCATGGAGTCCAGTGCTACCGACTCTTCCAGCTCATCGCTCTGGAGCAGCGCGAGCGTATCGAAAGACACCGCGTCCAACTGCGGAGCCTTGCCAATTTCGTATTGGTTGAGCGTCGCGAAAACCTCAAAGACTTTTTGCAGGAAACCACGTTCAATGCTTTTGCGCTTCAAACGCAAATCCCGCATGGCTTCGAAGAAAGTGTTCTGCTCGGCATTGCTGACCGCGCGATCGGCCATCTCGAAGAGCGTGTCGTCCGCGTTATCAAACAGTGCTTGCAGCGCCTGCTTAAGCTGCTGAGCAGCCTTATCGCGCACCTGGAGCAGCGCCACGGGCAGCCTTCCCACCGGTGAGGTTGGCGAGTGCTCGGGGGCAACCTTGTTCAGGTGCACCACTTTCGCATCAGTCATTGCACATCTCCCGCAGACAGCCCCTCTGAGGCTTGATTGTCTGCACAACGATCAACTGAGCGTCATCCGTAACGTCAAAGGCCTGGCGTCAATATTAAGCAGTGAAAGTCATTATAGGGATCAACTCTGGCATCTAAGCCGACTTTTCCTCCAGACATGACCCACGTCACAGATGTACCGCATCGACCTCCCAACGGCTACTCATGGGCGACCAACGCACTATCGGACCGGCAAAATGACCCGGCGCACGATCAATCACGCTGCGCCCGCCGTCGCCCCTCCCTATAATCGTCCGATCTAGAAAGTGGAGCCAGCCATGCCGAACCTGATCCTCGCCGACCTCAGCGCAGAAATCGAAGCCAACGTCCGCCGCGCCTTACGCGAAGACATTGGCAGCGGCGACATTACCGCCCAACTGATCCCCGCCGAGCGCCTGGCCCACGCC
>JBOICE010000063.1:0-52153 GCA_050739815.1 Pseudomonas sp.
GCACCTAGCTCAATCACTGCGCCGACATGCTCCGGCGCCAACTCGAGCAACGTCAGGGGTACGCCAAGATCGTTGTTCAGGTTGCCACGGGTAGCCAGTACCGGACCGCCAAGCCCGGCGATACCCGCACGAAGGATGCTGGCGAGCATTTCCTTGACCGTGGTTTTGCCGCTGGAGCCGGTGACTGCTGCCAGCGGGCCGAGGTAGGCCTGACGATTCAGATCAGCGAGTTGCCCCAATGCCTGACGGGTGTCAGGTACGACCAATTGCGGCAGCGGTGCCCCGGCAACCTCGCGCTCGACCAAAGCAGCCACTGCACCCTTCTGCGCCACCTCATGCAAATACGAGTGGCCGTCGAAACGCGGGCCGGTCAGCGCAATAAACAGCTGACCCGGCTGAATCGCGCGACTATCGGTGCTCACCGCATTAAACAGCGTGTCCGTACCGACCAGGCGCCCCCTCAGAGGTGCAGCAACCTCACTCAAACGCAGGGCTTTAAGCATGCGCCACCTCCCATGCGGACAAGGCTTTGCTGGCTTCGTCCAGATCAGAGAACGGTTGCCGCTCCCCCTTGATCTCTTGGTAGTCCTCATGACCCTTACCGGCCAGAACGACCACATCCGCGGCCTCGGCACTGGCGATCAACTGGGCGATGGCCTGGCCACGGCCGTAAACAAAGCTGGCCTGTTCCGGCGCTTTCAGGCCCGCACGGATATCGGCAAAAATCTGCTGCGGCTCTTCACCGCGGGGGTTGTCATCGGTGACCACAACGCCATCGGCCAAACGCTCGACCACCTCAGCCATCAATGGACGCTTGCCGCGGTCACGGTCGCCGCCGCAGCCGAAGAGACAGAGCAAACGGCCCTGAGCATGCGGGCGCAAGGCTGCGAGTACTTTCTCAAGGGCATCGGGGGTGTGCGCGTAATCGACCACGACCAACGGCTGCGTGCCGCCACCCAGACGCTGCATACGCCCAGCCGGGCCTTGCAGCTCGGGCAGGACTTTAAGAATTTCGTCCAGCGGGTAATCCATCCCGAGCAAGGCACCCACCACCGCCAGCAGGTTGCTCAAGTTGAAGCGCCCAAGCAGCGAGCTGCGCAGACTGCCCTCACCTTTCGGCGTGACCAGTTTGGCGCGAACGCCGTGATCATCGAAATGCGCTTCGCTGCAATACAGATAAGCGCTGGCGTCTTCCAGGCTGTAGGTAATCAAGCGGGACTCCTGCACCTCAGCAGCCAACTGGCGACCAACCGCATCATCCAGGTTCAGTACCCGGCAACGCAGACCCGGCCAACTGAATAGCCGCGCCTTGGCCGCACCATAGGCGTGCATCGAGCCGTGGTAATCCAGGTGATCGCGCGACAGGTTGGTGAACACCGCCACATCGAACGCCAGGGCAGCGACGCGGCCTTGATCCAGCCCATGGGAGGAAACTTCCATCGCTACCGCTCGTGCACCGGCCTGCTTCAGGTTGGCCAGCACCGCCTGCACTCCTATCGGGTCTGGGGTGGTATGACGCCCAAGCTCCAGGGCATTGTGAAAGCCCGTACCCAGGGTGCCAACAATCCCACAGCGCTCGCCAAAGTGATCCAGCGCCTGGGCAAGCAACTGGCTGACGCTGGTCTTGCCGTTGGTACCAGTTACGCCGACCAGATGCAGTGCGCGGCTAGGCTCACCATAGAAACGACCGGCAATAGCCGATAGCTGCCCCGCCAAGTTCTTCAACGGAATCAATTGCGCACTGCTGGCCGTCATCACCGCCGCGCCTTCGGCTTCATAGGCCACAGCGGCGGCACCACGAGCGATAGCGTCACTGATATGCACGCGACCATCCTGCTGGCCACCCGGCACAGCGAGAAACAGATCACCCGGACGCACCTTGCGGCTATCCAGGGTCAGTTCACGGATCAGCACCGAGCTTTCAGCTTCGGGCAACAATTGATTCAGCGGCATGGGCATCAGCGTGTCACTCCCTGGCCCGTGGTGGTGGCGACCGCGGCCTGTTCGACCGGCGGTGGCAAATTGTCCGGGCCAATATTCATCAGACGCAGAGCACCGGCCATCACCTTGCCGAATACCGGTGCCGATATCAGGCCGCCGTAATAGGCGCCCGTACTGGGTTCGTCGATCACTACAACCATGGCAATACGCGGATCGCTGACGGGCGCAAAGCCGGCGAACAGCGAGCGGTAGGCATTCTGGGTGTAGCCCTTGCTACCCACGGTGGCCTTACGTGCGGTGCCACTTTTACCGGCTACGTGATAGGCCGGCACCTTCGCACGGAACACCCCACCAGGCGCCTCCACTACCTGCTGCAACATGCCCTGCACGGTTTTGGCGACACTTTCCGGGATCACCTGAACCCCCTCCGCCACACTGTTGTCGGCCCGGGTTAGCGTCAGCGGAACGCTACGCCCATTGTTGGCCAAGGCGGAATAGGCATGGGCGAGCTGGATCGCCGTCACCGACAGGCCATAGCCATAGGCCAGGGTGGCGGTTTCAGCCTTCGGCCAGACGCGGTGGTTGGGTAGGT
The DNA here is from genome assembly GCA_050739815.1 of Pseudomonas sp. Lineage (GTDB taxonomy): Bacteria > Pseudomonadota > Gammaproteobacteria > Pseudomonadales > Pseudomonadaceae > Aquipseudomonas. The sequence continues at coordinate 2,534 of JBOICE010000063.1, forward strand.
TGCCGACCCGCTCGCCTGGAAAACCGAGACCGGTGTCCTGCCCCAGCCCAACCTGCTGCATAACGCTGTAGATGGACTCTGCGCCGATATCGAAGGCGATCTTGCTCACCCCGACGTTACTCGACTTGATCAAGATACCGGTCAGGTCAAGCACGCCTTCGTTTTTCGACACATCGCGAATGGTGTACTTGCCGATCTGCAAGGTGCCTGGATAGACATCGACCGTGTCGGTAGGTTTCCAGCGGCCACTTTGCAGCGCTGCGCTAATCGAGAACGGTTTGACCGTAGAGCCCGGCTCGAACACGTCGATCATGGCGCGGTTACGCATCATCGCCGGCTGCAGGTTGCGGCGGTTGTTCGGGTTATAGGTGGGCTGATTGACCATGGCCAGCACTTCACCGGTCTTGACGTCGAGTATCACCAGGCTGCCAGCCTTGGCACCGAACTCAGTCAGGGCGTTGCGCAATTCGCGGTGCGCCAGGTATTGCAGGCGCAGATCGATCGACAAGGCCAGGGCCTTGCCAGCCTTGGCATTCTGAGAGACCTGGACATCCTTGATCAGGCGCCCACGGCGATCTTTCAAGACTTGGCGCTTACCCGGCACCCCGGCCAACCACTCATCGAACGCCAGCTCAATACCTTCGCGGCCACGGTCATCGATGTCGGTAAAGCCCACCACATGCGCAGTGACCTCGCCTGCCGGGTAGAAACGCCGAAACTCTTCAATAGCGTAAACACCCGGCACCCTGAGATCGAGCACGACCTCACCTTGCTCAGGTGTCAAGCCGCGCACCAGATACATGAACTCACGTCCGGCGCTCTGCTCCAGACGCTGAGCGAAAGCCTTCGGCTCCTGCCCAAGCGCCGCCGCCAAAGCCGGCCAACGGTCGCGCACGGTTTGCAGTTCTTTACCATTCGCCCACAGCGTGGTGACCGGGGTACTGACCGCCAGCGGCTCACCGTTGCGATCGGTGATCAAACCACGATGCGCAGGAATAGGCACATGCCGCACGCTACGCGCGTCCCCCTGACCTTTAAGAAAGTCATGGTCGACCACTTGCAGATCGATGATCCGCCAGGCGATCGCACCTACCATCGCTGCGAGCAATCCGAGCACAACGCGGAAGCGCCAAGGATAAAGCGCGCCTTCGAGCCTCATCATGGCGCCACCATGCGCACTTCGGCCGGCTCAGGAATGCGCATTTCCAGCCGTTCACTGGCCAGGGTTTCGATGCGGTTATGTGCAGTCCAGGTGCTTTGCTCAAGAATCAGGCGGCCCCACTCGGCCTGCGCCTTATCGCGCACGCTGAGTTCGGCATAAAGCGCATTGAGCAATTGGCGATTCCAGTGCGCGCTGTAGGAAACGGCAATCGCCGAAATCAGCACGCCAACGAACAGCGCGAGCATCGGCGCGCTGCCGCCCGGCAAGGGCTTAGCGAAGGTGCGACTCAACGCAGCTTCTCCGCCACACGCATGACTGCACTGCGCGCGCGAGGGTTGGCCTTCAACTCAGCCTCAGAAGCGAACTGCGGCTTGCCAAGCACCTTGAGGCGTGGTTCGAAAGCAGCAAAACGGACCGGTAGATCACGCGGCAAATTGTCTGCCTCGCCTTTCACATGACGCCGCATAAACAGTTTCACGATGCGATCTTCAAGTGAATGGAAGCTGATCACTACCAACCGACCACCCACTTCCAGAGCCTCCAGCGCGGCATCCAGACCACGCTCGAGGTCGCCCAACTCGTTGTTCACGTAGATGCGCAGGCCTTGGAAGGCACGGGTCGCCGGATTCTTGCCCTTTTCCCAAGCCGGATTAGCGACCTTGAGCACCTCGGCCAGGTCGGCCGTGCGCTCGAAAGGCTTCTCCGCACGACGCAGAACCACCGCACGCGCCATACGCTTGGCGAAACGCTCTTCGCCGTATTCCTTGAAGACGCGGGCAATATCCTCTTCGGCGGCACTGGCGATCCATTCAGCAGCACTAATGCCGCGACTAGGGTCCATCCGCATATCCAACGGGCCGTCATTGAGGAAGCTAAACCCGCGCTCGGCATCATCGAGCTGTGGCGAAGACACGCCCAAATCCAGCAGCACCCCCGCCACCTGGCCGGCCATATTCCGCGCCGCAACCTCCTCGCCCAGCTCGGCAAAACTACGCTGCACAACGACAAAGCGGCCGTCTTCGGCCGCCAGCGTCTCCCCAGTCGCGATCGCCTGCGGATCTTTATCGAAACCGAGCAGGCGCCCATCCGGGCCAAGCTTTTCGAGGATCAGCCGGCTATGCCCGCCGCGCCCGAATGTGCCATCCAGGTAGCAGCCGTCCGCGCGCACGGCCAGAGCCTCAACGGCTTCATCGAGCAGTACGGTGATGTGGCGAAAGCTGCTAGTCGTAGTCACAGGATCAAATCACGCAGTTCGTCCGGCAGACCGCCGGGTTGTTTAATGGCCGCGAGGTCCGCATCAGCAACGGCGTTCCAGGCGTCCTCGTCCCACAATTGGAATTTGTTCAGCTGACCGACGAGCATCGCGCGCTTGTCCAGCCTGGCGTACTCACGCAGACGCGGTGGCACCAGGAAGCGACCGCTACCATCCAACTCCAGGTCCACGGCATTGCCGATCAGAAGGCGCTGCAGACGACGAGTTTCTTCACGCAGAGAAGGCAGCTCCCGGAGTTTGGCTTCAATCAGCTCCCACTCGGGCAACGGATACACGCACAGGCAAGGGTCGATAGCATCAATAGTGACGATGAGCTGGCCAGCCGAACGCGAAACGAGCTCGTCCCGATACCGACTTGGCATCGCGAGCCGCCCCTTGGCGTCGAGAGATATGGCGTTAGCTCCGCGAAACAATGTTGTGCTCTCCCACTTTGATCGGCTGTCCGTACCTAAAAAACCCACTTCATGCCACTTCATGCCACTTGCACACACTATAGGAATGCGGCTACCCCACCGTCAAGGCGCGCCAAGAGGGAAAAATCCTTATAGGACGGCAATTTAGCGAGCTAAGAAGGGGGTTTAGCGAGGCATTGCGAGGCTTTTTTGAGGGTTAAATTCAACCAATTCAGAAAGCTGAAGCTCAAACTTAAAGTAGTTTGTTAAGAGTAAGATTTTTTCGGTATTAGAAATGCGATGCGGGAGATGAAGCGGATAGAGGAAAAAGGTGGAGAGTCGATCTGTAAGCCGGGTTCTGTCGAGGACAGTCATTCCTCTACGACGGCCATCACTGGACGCCTTTAGCAACCTACCCGGATCCAGCGCGGGCCACGCCAATGGATCCCTATTTGGTCTTGCTCCGAGTGGGGTTTGCCTAGCCACGCACTGTTACCAGACGTGCGGTGCGCTCTTACCGCACCTTTTCACCCTTACCGGCGCCGAAACGCTTAGGCGGTTATTTTCTGTGGCACTTTCCGTAGGCTCACGCCCCCCAGGCGTTACCTGGCACTCTGCCCTATGGAGCCCGGACTTTCCTCCCTTCCATTTCGCGAAACGAAATGAAACAGCGACTGTCCAATCGACTCTCCGCCGCCTAGGGTAGCGGCAGGCAAACACGAGAACAAGCTTAAACGTCTTTCTGCCGCTCCAGCGCCGCCTGATAGAGCAAGTTTTTGCGTACCCCAGTGATCTCCGCCGCCAGTGCCGCCGCACGCTTGAGCGGCATCTCCTTGAGCAACAGGTCGAGCACTCGCAAAGACTCCGCACTCAAAGCCTCATCACCTTCCGGCGTCTGCCAACCCGCTACCAGCACCACACACTCGCCACGTTGCTGATTGCTGTCCGCCGCCACCCAGGCACGCAGGGCTTCTAGCGGCAGCCCCTTCAAGGTCTCGAAGGTCTTAGTCAGCTCACGCGCCAATACCGCCATGCGCTCACCTCCAAAGACCACCTCCAGATCCTTCAGGCACTCCAATATTCGATGCGGCGCTTCGTAGAAAATCAACGTGCGCGGCTCCTCCCTAAGCAACTCAAGCCGAGCGCGGCGCCCTGCAACCTTCGCCGGCAAAAAGCCCTCAAAAATAAAACGGTCCGACGGCAGACCTGCTGCCGACAAGGCGGCGATCAGCGCACAAGGACCGGGCACCGGCACAACGGCAATGCCCGCCGCCCGCACTTGACGAACCAAATGGTAGCCAGGATCGGAAATCAGCGGCGTACCCGCATCCGAAATCAGCGCAACATCATCACCAGCCTGCAAGCGAGCCAGAAAGCGCCCCCCCTCGACGCGCTCGTTATGCTCATGACAGGCCGCCAGCGGCGTGGCGATACCGAAGTGCTGCAGCAAGCGGATAGAGTGACGCGTGTCCTCAGCGGCAATCAGCGCCACGCTCCGAAGCACCTTGAGCGCTCGCGCACTGATGTCATCCAGATTACCGATGGGCGTCGCCACCACATATAGCGTGCCAGCAACGGGGTTCAGAGCACCTGGAACGGTCACAGCGCACACCTCATGAATCATATAAAGCGCGCATTGTAGCCCGATTCACACCATCAACATCGCGCCCCCGGCGGGGCTTCGGTACAATTCGGCCTTCATTTGATCAAGTATCAGGAACGCCTACATGATCGCCTGCTTGCGACCGCTCTCTGCCCTCTGCCTCGCTGGACTGCTGGCCGCCTGCGCCAGCTCGCCCTCGTCCAGCCTTGGCGAACTGCCACGCACCCCTCAAGCTAGCATTGAGCAGTTGCTGCAACAGGCCACGGAAAGCGAACCCGAGCAAGCCGCTCTGCTGCGCTTATCCGCCGCCGACCTGGCCTACAATCAGAAGGATCTCGCGCGTGCGACCCGCATCCTGGAACAAGTGCCACTGGACAGCTTGAAACCTGCTCAGCAGATTTTCGCCAACACCGTGGCCGCCGAACTAGCACTCGCACGCAACAAACCCAAATCCGCGCTGCAGGCACTCAACCACCCAAGCCTGGGGCGCCTGAGCGAGCTACCCGTGGAGCAGCAAGCGCGCACCCAACTCGTTCGCGCCCGCGCCCTTGAGGCAGACGGCCAGGCGCTGGCAGCCGCTCGCGAACGCGTCTATATCGCACCACTGCTTAGCGGCGAAGCAGCCAATGCCAACCATGAAGCCATCTGGACCCTGGTCGCAGCACTGCCAATCGAGCAATTGCAAGACAGTACTGATGCCGACCTGACTGGCTGGCTGCAACTGGCGCGCATCTCGAAGAGCGCAGGCACCCTGGAACAACAGCAAGCCGCCATCGACACCTGGCGCCAGCAAAACCCACAGCACCCAGCCGCCCAGCAACTGCCACTGCCACTGAGCAAACTTAAAGAGCTGGCCGGCCAGCCGCTGACCAAGATCGCCCTGCTATTACCACAGGAAGGTCAACTGGCCTCGGTCGCACGCGCCCTTCGTGACGGCTTCCTCGCCGCCCACTACCAAGCCCAGCAAGCCGGCCAAAACCCTCCCGCCATCGAACTGTACGACAGCTCGCACCTGACATCGCTGGACGACTTCTACCGTCAAGCCCAAGCCACGGGCGTACAACTTGTAGTCGGCCCGCTTGAGAAACCCCTAGTCAAACAACTCAGTGAGCGCGAACAACTGCCAATCACCACCCTCGCCCTTAACTACAGCGAAGCCGGTCAGGAAGGTCCTGCGCAATTGTTCCAGTTCGGTCTGGCTGCCGAAGACGAGGCCCGCGAGGCTGCCCGGCGCGCCTGGGCCGATGGCATGCGCCGCGCCGTAGCCCTGGTGCCGCGTGGCGAATGGGGTGACCGCGTACTTGGCGCCTTCCGCCAAAGCTGGCAGGCCGCCGGCGGCAGCCTGATCGCCGCAGAACACGTCGATCAGCCCGTGGAGCTGGCCCAGCAAATCGCCGATCTGTTCCAACTGCGCCAAAGCGAAGCGCGCGCCAAACGACTGCAAAGCACGCTCGGCGTAGCGATTGCCGCGCAGCCGGCACGCCGCCAAGACGTCGACTTCATCTTCCTCGCCGCCACTCCGCAGCAAGCGCAGCAGATCAAACCGACCCTCGCCTTCCAATACGCAGGAGATGTGCCGGTCTACGCCACCTCTCACCTGTTCACTGGCGTCAGCAATCCGACCCAGTATCTCGACTTGAACGGCATTCGCTTTTGCGAAACACCTTGGCTACTCGACGCTGACGACCCGCTACGCCAACAAGTCAGCGCTCAATGGCCTCAGGCTGCCGGCAGCCTGGGAAGGCTCTATGCCATGGGTGTCGACGCCTATCGCCTGGTACCTCGCCTTGGCCAGCTTAAAGCACTGCCAGACAGCCGCGTCGACGGCCTCTCCGGCAGTCTTAGCCTGAACCCAACGCAACGCATCGAACGCCAGCTGCCTTGGGCCGAGTTTCGCGACGGCCAAGTTCAGCGCCTTCCCGACAGCATCAATTGATCGATAACAGCAGCCGTCAAACCAGTGGCCGGGCGGCCGAAGCACTAGCCCGACAGTACTTGGAGCAGCAAGGACTGCGCCTTCTGGCGCAGAATTGGCTGTGTCGCCGCGGTGAGCTCGATCTGGTCATGCTCGACGGCGATACAGTAGTATTCGTCGAGGTCCGCTATCGGCGGCATGCCGCTTGGGGCGGCGCATTGGAGAGTGTCGATGCGCGCAAGCGCGGGAAACTCGCCAGCGCTGCAGAACACTTTCTGCAACAAGAGTCACGCTGGGCCAAACATCCCTGCCGTTTTGATGTCGTAGCCATCAGTGCTGACGATAGCGGCGCAGCACGACTTAACTGGATTCAAAACGCTTTTGATACCTGAGCAAACCCGGCGCAATTCGGCCAGACACAATAGAGAGCTGCAGGCCCGGTCACCATTGATGCCCCACGCATCCTGGCCGCCCGATCCACGCGGAGCAAAACCCGAACTTAGCTTCGGCGAAACCACAGACTCCAGTCTGCGATTGTCGAGCGATATACCCCTGTAGCAGGCGGCCTCTGACATAAGCCTGAAGCCACCTGACCAGCATCTACCCTGAAGGTCATAACTGATGGACATGCAATCCCGTATCCGCCAGCTTTTCCAGGCCAGTATCGACACCAAACAGCAAGCCATGGAAGTGCTCATACCGTTCATTGAGCAAGGCAGCCTAGCAATGGTTCACGCCCTGCTGAACGAGGGCAAGATCCTCACTTGCGGCAACGGCGGCTCTGCCGGCGACGCCCAACACTTCTCCTCCGAGCTGCTCAATCGCTTCGAGCGTGAGCGCCCGAGCTTGCCAGCGATTGCCCTGACCACCGACAGCTCGACCATCACCTCGATCGCCAACGACTACAGCTACAACGAAGTGTTCTCCAAGCAAATTCGCGCCCTCGGCCAACCGGGCGATGTGCTGCTAGCGATCTCCACCAGCGGTAACTCTGCCAACGTGATCCAGGCCATCCAGGCAGCCCACGACCGCGAAATGGTCGTTGTCGCCCTCACCGGTCGCGATGGCGGCGGCATGGCCTCGCTGTTGCTGCCAGAGGACGTGGAAATCCGCGTACCGTCGAAAGTCACCGCACGCATTCAAGAAGTCCATCTGCTGGCTATTCACTGCCTGTGTGACCTGATTGATAGCCAACTATTTGGGAGTGAAGAATGACCCGTTCCCCACTAATCCTTGCCGCTCTGGCACTTGCTCTTGCTCTCGGCGGCTGCGGTAGCCGCTCGTTCGGCAATAAAATCGATGACCAGTTCATCCCCTCAGAGGTCAGCGACAGGATCGCTAAAGCCAACCCGGACCTGGCAGTGGGCTCACACGTGGTCGTGACCAGCTACAACGGTGTGGTACTGCTCGCCGGCCAAACGCCACGCACAGAGCTGAAAGGCATGGCCGAGCAGGCCGCACGCTCAGTGCAGGGCGTGAGGAAAGTGCACAATGAGTTACAGGTTATCCAGCCATCTTCCGCCCTGGCTCGCAGCAACGATGCCCTGCTGACTACCAAGATCAAGGCTCAGATGCTGACCGACAACAGCATCTCCAGCTCACGGATAAAGGTGATCACCGAGAACGGTATCGTCTACCTGCTGGGCCTGGTCAGCCGCCAAGAGGCCACCAACGCCAGCAACTTGGTGCAAGGCGTATCCGGCGTGCAAAAAATCGTCAAACTGTTCGAGTACACCAATTAAGCTGGCGGTGCATCACAGGCATAAAAAAGGCGATCCGAGGATCGCCTTTTTTATTGATTACTTGACCACTTTCAAACTGGGTCGCCCACTCGGCCTGGGCGGCTCGCCACCGGATGGACCATCATCGTCAGGCCCTGAATCTGGCTCTTCATCCACCACTGGCGGCTCCAGATCGAAGACCATGCCTTGACCATTTTCGCGAGCATAGATCGCCAGCACAGCCGCAGCGGGGATATACAAGGTGTGTGCCACCCCGCCGAAACGGCCCTCAAAACTCACTGCCTCGTTATCCATGTGCAGGTGGCGCACGGCCCCCGGTGAAACGTTCAACACTATCTGGCCATCGCTGGCGAAGCCCTGCGGCACCTGCACGCCAGAGTACTCGGCGTTGACCAACAAATGCGGCGTGCAATCGTTATCAACAATCCACTCGTAGAGTGCACGAATCAGATAAGGACGACTGGAGTTCATCGAAAGCTCCTTCAGCTTTAGCGCATATCTCGCTCTACACCAGACAGACTGACCTGGAAAGCCTCACGGGCAAACTGACGATCCATGTAATCCAGCAGCGGCTTGGCCGGCTTGGGCAACTCGATCCCTAATTTCGGCAAACGCCAGAGGATCGGCAATAAACAACAATCTACCAAACTCAGCTCATCACTGAGAAAAAATGCCTTATCGGCGAACAGTGGCGATACACCTGTCAGGCTTTCGCGCAATTCCTTGCGCGCCTGAACCCGAGCTGGTTCCTTACTGCGTGGATCCAGGATCAGATCTACCAGAACACACCAGTCACGCTGTATACGATGAATAAGCAGCCGGCTATTCGCCCGGGCCACCGGGTAAACCGGCAACAAAGGGGGATGCGGATAGCGTTCGTCCAGATATTCCATCACGACAGTCGACTCATACAACGCCAGATCACGATCGACCAAGGTTGGTACGCTGCCGTAGGGGTTCACTTCTGCCAGCCTGGGCGGTGTGCGGCCCTGTTCGACATTGATGATCTCGGCGCTTACACCCTTCTCGGCGAGCACAATACGTACGCGATGGGAATAGTGGTCGGCGGGGTCGGAGTAACAGGCCAACCGATTGGTCACGCCCATGGCGGTCCTCCTCGCTTGTTAAAGTTATCAGAAGCAGAAAGACGTGCGCGCCCAAAGCGGGCGCGCATGTCGACAGCGGAATACAGCTTGTTAATGCACGTCCTTCCAGAATTCGCGCTTTAACAGGTAAGCAAACACGAAGAAGAAGGCCAGGTAGAGCAGCACATAAGTACCAATGCGCTGACTTTGGAGTTTCACCGGATTGGCCGAGTATGCCAGGAAGGTCACCAAATTCTTAACCTTATCGTCGAACTCGGCCTCATTCAGCTTGCCGGTCTTGGGCAGCACGGTTAGTTGATCGCAAGCCTCATGAGTAATCGGCGTACCAGTCAGCGGGTCGAACTGCTTCTTACCCTCTTCAACTACTTGTACTTGCTTGCAGCCAACCACCTGGCGTCCTTGCAGACCTACAAGCACGTTAGGCATACCAACGTTGGGGAACACTTTGTTGTTCACACCCCACGGACGCGCAGGATCTTCATAGAAGTTGCGCAGGTATGTGTACAGCCAGTCAGTGCCGCGCACACGAGCAACCAGGGTCAGATCCGGCGGCGCAGCACCGAACCAGCTCTTGGCATCAGCCGGCTGCATACCGATCTTCATCAGGTCGCCGATCTTTGCCCCAGTGAACACCAGGTTATTCAGCATCAGCTCATGCGGAATCCCCAGGTCATCCGCAACGCGCTCGTAGCGCTGGAACTTGGCGCTGTGGCAGCCCATGCAGTAGTTGGCGAATGTCCGCGCACCATCCTGCAGAGCGGCCTTGTCGGTCAGGTCGATATCGACCTTGTCCAGTTCGACACCCTGACCTGTATTGGCAAAGGAAATGGCCGGCAATACAGCAAAAATCAATGCAGCAAATAGCTTTCTCATCAGCCAGTCACCCTTTCCGGAACCGGTTTGGTCTTCTCAAGCTTGGTGTAGAACGGCATGAGGATGAAATACGCGAAGTACAGGAACGTGCATACCTGCGACAGCAGCGTCCGCCCCGGAGTCGGCGCAAGAACACCCAGCACACCGAGAATCACGAAGGAGATACAGAACACCAACAACCAGATCCTGCTCAGCCAACCCTTGTAGCGCATCGACTTGACCGGGCTACGGTCAAGCCACGGCAGCACAAACAGCACCGCGATAGCGGCACCCATGGCAATTACACCCATCAGCTTGTCTGGAATCGCGCGCAGAATCGCGTAGAACGGCGTGAAGTACCAAACCGGCGCAATGTGCTCGGGGGTCTTGAAGGCGTTAGCCACTTCGAAGTTGGGCTTCTCAAGGAAATAGCCGCCCATTTCCGGGAAGAAGAACACGATCGCGCAGAAGATGAACAGGAACACCACCACGCCGACGATATCTTTCACGGTGTAGTACGGGTGGAACGCAATACCGTCCAGCGGCACACCGTTCGCATCCTTGTGCTTCTTGATATCCACGCCATCCGGGTTGTTCGAGCCCACTTCGTGCAGGGCCAGGATGTGCAATACCACCAGACCAAGCACCACGATCGGCAGCGCAATCACATGCAACGCAAAGAAGCGGTTCAGTGTGATCCCCGAGATCAGGTAGTCGCCACGGATCCACTGGGTCAGATCGTCACCAATCACCGGGATGGCACCGAACAGCGAGATGATCACCTGGGCGCCCCAGTAGGACATCTGCCCCCACGGCAGCAGATACCCCATGAAGGCCTCTGCCATCAACGCCAGGTAGATCAGCATGCCGAAGACCCAGACCAGCTCACGCGGCTTCTGATAGGAGCCGTAGAGCAACCCACGGAACATATGTAGATAAACCACGATGAAGAACGCCGAAGCCCCGGTCGAGTGCAGCAGACGCAGGATCCAGCCGTACTCCACATCACGCATGATGTATTCGACGGAGGCAAAAGCCTCTTCCGCCGAAGGCGTGTAGCTCATAGTCAGCCAGATGCCAGTGACGATCTGATTGACCAACACCAACAGAGCCAAGGAACCAAAGAAGTAGAAGAAGTTAAAGTTCTTCGGTGCGTAGTACTTGCTTAGATGGTCTTCCCACATTTTTGTGGCGGGAAAGCGCGCATCAATCCACTCCATGAACTTGCCCATCAGGCTTTCTCCTGGTCCACACCGATGACAATGACATCGTCCGACTCGTATGAGTGCGGCGGCACTGGCAGATTCAAGGGGGCAGGCTGCGACTTGTAGACGCGGCCGGCGAGATCGTAACGAGAACCGTGGCAAGGGCAGAAATAGCCACCTACCCACTCAGCACCGAGATCCACCGGCGCCACTTCCGGACGGAAGGACGGGGAGCAGCCCAAGTGTGTGCAGATACCAACCAGCACCAGGATTTCCGGCTTGATCGAACGCACCTCAGGGTCCACATAGATAGGCTGAATTGACGCCTTGGACTCCGGATCGGCCAACACGCCTTCGATCTTGCCCAGGTTGCCGAGGATTTCCTCGGTACGGCGCACGATAAACACCGGCTGACCACGCCACTCAGCAATCATCTGCTGACCAGGCTCAATCTTGCCGACATTCACTTTCACCGCCGCCCCTGCGGCCTTGGCCTTGGCACTCGGGAACCATGACCCCACGAACGGGACCGCAGCACCCACCGCCCCTGCAGCACCCACCACGGAAGTGGCCGCCACCAGGAAGCGACGTCGGCCTGCATTCACGCCGTCATTGCTCATTCAGTCGTCTCCCATCAGCTTTGTGGCCTGTTATTCAGGCATCTACTAAGTAAAAATCAAGCCGCGCAAAAAATTTGCCAAATGGTAAAGAAAAGCCCCATTTCTGACAAGGCAATTACTGGATACAAAATGGCTGAAACCCTTGTCGGACGCGGCATTTGCCGGTGCGGCAAGTTGTCGCAACTCTAATCGACGCCCATAAAAAACGCCCAGCTCCGTAAGGAAACTGGGCGCTTTTGAACGCAGGAGCGAATTAACGCTTCGAGTACTGCGGACGCTTACGCGCCTTACGCAGACCGACTTTCTTACGTTCAACTTCACGCGCATCTCGAGTCACGAAGCCAGCTTTACGCAGAGCAGGGCGCAGAGCTTCGTCGTAGTCCATCAAGGCACGAGTGATGCCATGACGAATGGCGCCAGCTTGACCGCTAACACCACCACCAAGAACGGTAACGTAGATGTCGAACTTCTCGACAGTCTCAGTCAGCTCCAGCGGCTGGCGAACTACCATGCGGGCAGTTTCACGACCGAAGAACGAGTCCAAGGTGCGGTTATTGATGGAAATCTTGCCAGTACCCGGACGCAGGAAAACGCGAGCGGTTGCAGTCTTGCGACGGCCAGTGCCGTAATTTTGAGTCGCCGACATAATGAACTATTCCGTTAAATCTTCAGTTCTTGGGGCTGCTGAGCAGTGTGCGGGTGGACAGCACCCTTATACACTTTCAGCTTACGGTACATGTCGCGACCCAGCGGGTTCTTCGGCAGCATGCCCTTAACCGCGGTCTCGATCACACGCTCAGGCGCCTTGGCGATCAGCTTTTCAAAGTTGATCGACTTGATGCCACCCGGGAAACCGGAGTGAGAGTAATACATTTTGTCAGTGGTCTTAGCACCAGTTACACGCACCTGCTCGGCATTGATAACGACGATGTAGTCGCCAGTATCAACGTGCGGGGTGTATTCGGCTTTATGCTTGCCACGCAGACGGCTAGCGATTTCTGTGGCCAGACGACCCAGAGTCTGACCTGCAGCGTCGACGACGAACCAGTCGCGCTTAACAGTTTCCGGTTTAGCAGTAAAAGTTTTCATTCTTTAATAGCCTCAGGGGCCGCCCTGAAATGAGACGGCGGATCTTACTTAATAGTGCGCGCTTTGACAAGTCAAAGACAGCCAGAGACGGACGCTATCGGGGGCTCGGGTCATCACGTCCGTACGGCCAGTTCGGCAGGCTAGGCATCCCCCGCCGAAAACAGCTGCGGAATTATGCCGATTGCACGGAAAATTTCAACCTGATTCGATGCAACTTTTGCACAAGGAGATAGTTATGGAGTTTCGCAAGCTCGGCCGCACCGACATAAAAGTGAGCGCCTTGTGCCTTGGCAGCATGACCTGGGGTGAACAAAACACTCAGGCCGAAGCCTTTATCCAAATGGATCTTGCGCGCGCCGCCGGCATCAACTTTATCGACACCGCCGAGATGTACCCCGTACCCCCGCGCGCCGAAACCTACAGCAACACCGAGCAAATCATCGGCAATTACTTCAAAGCCCATGGCAACCGCGCCGACTGGATCCTGGCCAGCAAGGTCGCCGGCCCAGGTAACGGCATCGGCCATATCCGCGACGGTCAACTCAAGCACAACCGCGCGCACATAGTTGCCGCACTGGATGCCAGCCTGAAACGCTTGCAGACCGACTGGATCGACCTCTACCAGCTGCATTGGCCGGAGCGCAGCACTAACTTCTTCGGCCAGCTCGGCTACCAGCACAAAGAGGAGAACGTCACACCCCTGGAGGAAACCCTGGAGGTGCTGGCCGAACAGGTCAAGGCCGGCAAGATTCGCCACATCGGCCTGTCCAACGAGACACCCTGGGGCACCATGAAATGCCTGCAACTGGCAGAAAGCCATGGCAGCCCGCGCGCAGTGTCGATTCAAAACCCTTACAACCTGCTCAATCGCACCTTCGAAGTCGGCCTCGCCGAAGTCGCCCTGCGCGAGCAATGTGGCCTGCTGGCCTATTCGCCCATGGCGTTCGGCATGCTCTCCGGCAAATACGAGGGCGGCGCTCGCCCGGCGAACGCACGTATCAGCCTGTTCGGTCGCTTCACTCGCTACACCAACCCACAGACCGAGGCCGCCTGCTCGCTCTACGTCGGACTGGCCCGCGAGCATGGTTTGGATCCAGCGCAAATGGCTCTCGCCTTCGTCAGCGCGCAACCCTTCGTGACCAGCAACATCATTGGCGCGACGACCGTCGAACAACTGCAAAGCAACCTTGCAAGCTCCGAACTCCAGCTTAGCGACGAGATCCTCGCCGGGATCGATGCAATCCACAAAGCCCAGCCCAACCCAGCCCCCTGAACACTCCCCCAGAAAATAAAAAGCCCGGCCGAAGCCGGGCTTTTCCTAGGCACGCCTTACAGCGAGCGCGCGATGATTTCTTTCATGATTTCGTTAGTGCCAGCGTAGATCCGCTGCACCCGCGCATCCGCCCAGGCCCGCGCCACCGGGTACTCCCACATGTAACCGTAGCCACCGTGCAACTGCACGCATTCATCCAGGACCTTGCACTGCAGATCGGTTGTCCAGTATTTGCACATAGCCGCAGTTGGCACATCCAGCTTGCCTTGCAGGTGTTGCTCAAGGCAGCGATCGACGAAGACCCGCCCAATCTGCACTTCAGTAGCGATTTCCGCCAACTTGAAACGGGTGTTCTGGAACTCACCGATGGCTTTGCCGAAGGCTTTACGCTCACGGGTGTAGTCCAGCGTCCACTGCAACGCGGCCTCAGCCGAGGCCAGAGCGCCTAGCGCTACGGTCAGACGCTCTTGCGGCAGCTCCTGCATCAAATAAGCGAAGCCCATGCCCGCCTGCCCCAGCAGATTCTCCTTCGGCACCCGCACATCCTGGAAGAACAACTCGGAGGTGTCCTGCGCCTTCATCCCGACCTTTTCCAGACGCTTGCCCTTGGCGAAGCCTGGAGTCCCCGCCTCTACCAGGAACAGGCTAGTGCCCTTGGCGCCGGCCTTGGGATCGGTCTTGGCGACCACAATCACCAGATCGGCCAGGTAGCCATTGGTGATAAAGGTCTTCGAGCCATTGATCACATACTCATCGCCATCCAGCACTGCAGTGGTCTTCACGCCCTGCAGGTCAGAACCGGCACCCGGCTCAGTCATGGCAATGGCCGTGACCATCTCACCGGAAACCAGCTTCGGCAGGTACTTATGCTTAAGCTCTTCGGAACCGTAATGCAGGATGTATGGCGCCACGATGTCCGAGTGCAGGGAGAAACCAATGCCACTCAACCCCAGGCGACTGATTTCTTCGATCACCACTGCGCTATAGAGGAAATCCGCATCCATGCCGCCATAGGCCTCTGGAATATGCGAGCACAGCATCCCGGCCTCACCGGCCTTACTCCACAGCTGACGGTCGACATGCCCATCCTTTTCCCACTGATGGTGGAAAGGCACCGCCTCCTGCTCAAGGAACTTGCGCACGCTGTCACGAAAAAGCTCATGGTCAGAGCTGAACAGGGTTCTTGGAATCATGATTGCACCTGCAGAGAGACGTCTAACGCCAGGATTGGCAGGCCCAGACTGTAGGGCAGTCAAACCCCCGGGCGCACTGGACACATGCGACAAAAAATAAGACGATCCAGCCAGAGATTGACCACTTTCCCCTAATAAGAACAGCACCCTATGCTCACCGCACAGCCCACCCCCCTGAAACGCGTCAGCATTCTCGCTACCGAAGGCGTATTCGCCTTCCCCCTGATGCAGGCCAAAGACTTTTTCCACATGGCCAGCCTGCGCTACGGCCGGCAACAGGGACTAGGCCTGACACCCGCATTCGAGACCCAACTGGTCAGCCCAGATGGACTGCCAGTACGCAGTTTCAGCGATGTCATCCTCCCCGTGGACGGCGCTCTGGGGCCGGCCGATGTAATCATTCTCCCCCCCTACTGGGGTGACTTCGATGCGCTCTGCAGCCGCAATCCGCAAGTACTGAACTGGCTACGCAACCAACACGCCGCCGGCAGCGTGCTCTGTGGCGAAGCCATGGGCGTGTTCTGGATCGCCCAGGCCGGCCTGCTCGATGGCAAGGAGGCGACCACCTACTGGCGCTTCTTTCGCGAGTTCGCCGAGCGCTTCCCCAAGGTATTACTGAATCAGGAAAAGCACCTGTCCGATGCCGACAACCTTTACTGCGCCGGCGGCACCACTTCCGCTTGCGACCTTTACATCTATCTGATCGAGCGCTTTTGCGGCGCCAACGTCGCGCAGGCCGTGGCGCGCGACATCCTCTATGAGGTGCAGCGCAACTACACGCCAGGACGGATCGGTTTCGGCGGTCAGAAGCTGCACCAGGACGTGACCATCCTGCAAATCCAGCAGTGGCTGGAGGAAAACTTCGCCGACAAGTTTCGCTTCGAGGATGTCGCGCGCGAGCACGGCATGAGCATTCGCAATTTCATGCGGCGTTTCCAGGCCGCCACTGGCGACAAACCGCTGCATTACCTGCAACGGTTACGGATCGAAACAGCCAAAGGCCTGCTCAGCGCTACCCGCAAGAGCATCAAGACCATCAGTTACGAGGTTGGCTACGACGACGCCAGTTTCTTCGCCCGGTTGTTCCGTCAGCACACAGAACTGTCGCCCAACCAATACCGTCGCCAGTTCCAGCACAAGGACAGCCATTCCTAGGATGGGGGTTGGTCGCCCGCCCCTGCGACCTATGATCGGCGCACCCCGTTACGGGAACTTCTAGTGGCCAGTAGGACTGGTTGGTTGACTCGAGTTCGAATGTCTGGAGCCCCGATACAAGGTGCGGCAACGCAGCACTGGGGCCTCAGGCGTCGGGATTGATTAACTGAGCCAGCCACACAGGCCAGCAACCCTAACAAGAACAGGTCTTCGCCATGCGCCGCTATCTACTTGCTTTACTTGCCATCTGCAGCCTCAGCGCTGTGGCAGGCGAGAACTGGAAACCCTTCCCCTACGAGCAAAGCGCCTTCGACTACTCGGGCGACAAATTGCGTCAAGCCTGGCCGCAGCTAACCCGCGGTTTTGGGGCCAACTATCCGTTCCCGGACGCTGACTGGGTGGTGACCATGGCCACCACCTATCCAAAAGCCCTGGAGATGACCGTAACAGGCAACACCGGTTTCACCGGCAAACCGGAAGAAGCCGAGATTTATGCCAGCAAGCTGCAAGATGTTTGGCGCCTGATGTTCCGCGGCGATTTTGCCGAAGCAAAGAAACAAGGCTTGGCGCTCGGCGTCGGCGGGCAGATCCCCGCGATGTTTGCCCAAGTGATTTACGCCATGTTCCTGGTACCCGACCAGGCGGAAAAACATCGCCTGCTGGAAGAAGTGATCGACTACACCGACAAAGCCGGCAGCCTGGTCCAAGCCGACACCGCCGCCATGTTCGGTCGCGTTTATGCCAAGGCCCGCCTCGGCGAAGAACTCTCGGTACCGGTGGTCCTGAAACGCGGCTACACCAGCCAGATCCCCAAGGAACTGGATGCCCTGCTCGCCAAGCAGCCGCAGCAACCCTTCGCCCTCGCCTTGTATGGCGGCTATGAAGCCGGGGTGATCCGCAAGGTTGGCAAGCTAGTGGGGAAAATGACCTACGGGGTCAGCGCAGACAAAATGGAAACCTACTTCGCCCGCTCCTTCAAAGCGTCCGACACCCTGCCGATCGGCCACTACGAATACGCCAACGCACTTAGCTATGTGTACGGCGACGCTGAAGATCGGAAGGCCATCGAGCATCTCAAGCTCGCCGTGCTGATCAAGCCGATCAATGCCATGGAAGCGCTGGAAGTGGAGCACGCCAAGCAACTGCTGGAGCAATACGAGCAGAAGTTTGCGCAAAACTAAGCTCGACCGATACAAAAAAGGCTGCCAATCGGCAGCCTTTTTTCATGGACAAGCAGCTTAAGGTTTGTGCGCTCGCGAGAGGAACTCGTGGGACTGCATTTCCAGCAAGCGGCTCAGGGTACGCTGGAACTCGAAGTTCAGCCGGCCACCGGTATAGAGATCCTTCAATTCGACTGCAGCCGAGATGATCAACTTGACGTTGCGATCATAGAACTCGTCGACCAGGTTGATGAAGCGCCGGGCCAGATCGTCCTCGTTCACCCCCATCTGTTCGACGTTGGAGATCAGTACCGCGTGGAAAATCTTCGCCAGTTCGATGTAGTCGTTCTGGCTGCGCGGGCCATCGCACAGCTCGCGGAAGTCGAACCAGGCGACGTCTTCGCAGACTTTGCGCGAACGGATTTCCCGATTTTCGATCATCAGCACTTCATCGTACTGGGCCTGGACGCAGTCAGGAACCAGGCTGACGAAGCTCTTGTTCAGACTGACTTCGGCGCCCTCATTGAGCGGCCAATAGTACAGCTCGGCCTGCTCAAGGGCGCGCAGACGATAGTCGACACCGCTGTCGACATTGACGATGGCGGTGTGCTCTTTCAGCAGGGCAATCGCCGGCAGAAAGCGCGCGCGTTGCAGACCATCCTTGTACAGGCCGTCCGGCACGATATTCGAGGTCGCAACCAAGCTGACGCCGTTCTTGAACAGTTCCTCGAGCAAGGTCGCCAGGATCATCGCATCGGTGATATCGGAGACGAAAAATTCATCGAAGCAGATCACTCGCGTTTCCGCAGCAAAGCGCTTTGCAATCAGTTGCAACGGGTTTTTCTCACCGCTCAGAGTCGTCAGCTCTTCATGCACGCGCTTCATGAAGCGGTGGAAGTGCGTGCGAGTCTTCTGCTTGAACGGCAACGCATCGAAGAAGGTATCGACCAGATACGTCTTCCCGCGGCCGACACCACCCCAGAAATACAGGCCTTTTACCGGATCCTGCGATTTCTTGCCGAGCAGCTTGCCGAATAAACCGGGCTTGCTCTTCTCGCTGGCGATCAGCTCGTCGTAGAGCCGCTGCAGATGGCGAACGGCCGTTTCCTGCGCCGCGTCATGGAAGAAGTCGGGACGCTTCAGGTCCGCCTGGTATCGCTCAAGGGGGGTCATAATCGGTAGCTAGGCAACAAAAACGGGGTCGTCACTTTAGCGGCGACCCCGCTGCTTGGCAATCAGCCAGCACTGCCAGCCAGCCGATAAATCACTCCGACTGCGGCGCTAGAGCCTCGCGTAGACGCTGCATAGCGGCCTCGCATGCAGTTGAGTCGGCAAACACCGGGCTTTCACCGATGCTTTCACCGTCCAGCCAGAGGGTGAAAGCATCGCCCTGCACCCGCAGATCCAGCACATGGCCTTCCTGCAAACGCTTGCTGAGTTGACCGGCCGATTTGCCATCGGCAAAGCGCTTGGACAGCAGCAGCTGTTCACCATCGGCGGCCAACAGACGGAAGCGGAAGCTGCCATCGTCATCACGGAAGCTGACGAAGCGCGCACCTTTGACGGCTTTCTTCTTGCCGCCCTCACTGACCTGCAAGTTGCTGCGGAGGGAACGCAAGCCTACGGCCTCACGCAGCTCACCGAGGAACGGGGTAGCGGTCTTACGCGCCTTCGCGGCACCGGCGAGGAGAATATCTTCCAAGTCGGCCGGCCGCTCGATCAGGGCGTGATAGCGCTCGCGCGCCTCGCCCAGTTCGTTGTCGAGCAGTTGGAACAGACGCTGCTTGGCCTCGCCCCAAGCCAGACCGCCTAGCAGCTCGGCGCGAAACTCAGCCTGCTGCTGGGCAGTGGCAAAGGCTTGATAGAGGGTAACCAGGTGCGAGTTATCCGGATCTTTAGCCTCACCCGGCGCACGGGAGTCGGTGACGATGCGCGCGATAGCCTCCTTCAACTGCTTGGCACTACCGAACAACGGAATAGTGTTGTCGTAACTTTTCGACATCTTGCGCCCATCAAGACCCGGCAGAGTCGCGACGCTTTCCTCGATCAAGGCTTGAGGCATAACGAAGAACTCTTTGCCCTGCCCAAACAGATGATTGAAACGCTGACCGATATCGCGGGCCATTTCCACGTGCTGGATCTGATCGCGACCGACCGGCACCTTATGCGCGTTGAACATCAGGATGTCCGCAGCCATCAGCACCGGGTAGCTGTAGAGCCCCATGCTCACGCCCGCATCCGGGTCTTCGCCGGTTTCGATGTTCTTATCCACCGAAGCTTTATAGGCATGCGCACGATTGAGCAGGCCCTTGGCCGCCACGCAAGTCAGCAGCCAGGTCAGCTCGGGGACTTCCGGGATGTCGGACTGACGGTAGAAGGTCACCCGCTCGGTATCCAGGCCACAGGCCAGCCAGGTGGCGGCGATTTCCAGGCGCGAGCGCTGAATACGCAGTGGATCGTCACATTTGATCAGCGCGTGGTAATCGGCGAGAAAATAGAACGAGTCCGCGTCGGCCTGACGGCTGGCAAGGATCGCCGGGCGAATCGCCCCCGCATAGTTGCCGAGGTGCGGCGTGCCGCTGGTGGTGATACCGGTAAGGATACGAGTGGTCATGTCTGTTCGCTTGTCGGGCTGCGGCCCTATCTAGGCTTATGGGTAGGCAAGGTAGAAGGCAATGAAAGCCAGCGGCTATGCCAAGCCGGGTTTCGCTCAGGCTCTACCCAGCCTACCTCTCGGAAATCAGAGTCGAGCCTGCACCAGATCTTTCAGATCGGTCAGCTTGCCGTGAAAAAAGTGCCCGCATTCTGCCACTTTCAGCAACTCATGGGCACGTTCCAGGGATTCGGACCAGGCGAATACCGCTGCCGGGCTGATCACTTCGTCGTTTTCCGGCTGGATTACCGTCAAAGTGCACTGCTGGGGGAAGGCATCCTCGGCGCCGAGTCGCGTTACCGCAGGGGCCACCATAAACAGCCTATCCAGCTCAACATCCCGCGCTTCCAGACGCGCCGAAAGCGATGCTGCGACGAAGCCGCCAAAGGAAAAACCGAACACGCTCAACGGCAGCTCTGGATGCTGGGCCAGCAGCCAGTTCGCGGCAGCCTCGGCATCATCGACTTCACCGGTCGCCATATCGTGCTCGCCAGCGCTCGCCCCAACACCGCGATAGTTGAAACGCAAGGTGGCGAAACCCGCATCGCGCGCGGTGCGCTGCAAGGTGGAAACAACCTTGTTTAACATGCTGCCACCCTGTACCGGATTGGGATGGCAAATCAGCGCCAGGCCACGGGCTTCGGGCAGGTCGAGATAAAGCGCTTCGAGCTGGCCACTGGGGCCATCGAGCAAGAGAGAAACTTCACGAGTAGACAACGAGGAACTCCGTGACCCCGGACAGGGTCGACACGTCTTGGTTAAGCACAACACTGCTTGCGTCGCGCTATACAGCGCAGGTTCGAGCCGTTAACGTAAAGCAAAGCCGTTTATAGAGGAAGGACTCGTGGAACAGACGCTCTTGGCCTGGTTAATACCGGCACTCGCCCTGCTCGCTGGCATCACCATCGGTTTTCTGGTCGCCCGCCTGGTTCCCAGTGCCGCGCCCAGCCGCACACAGCGGCAACTGGATGAGATCCAGGAACGCTTCGACAGCTATCAAAGCGAAGTTGTGACTCACTTCAATACCACCGCCAATCTGGTGAAGAAACTCACTCAGAGTTATCAGGAGGTCCAGGAACACCTATCCGAGGGCGCCAACCGCCTGGCCCTCGACGAATTGACCCGCCAGCGCCTGCTCGCCGCCCTGAACAACGATGACCAGACGGGCCAGCGTGAACGCCTGACTCCACCAAAAGGCGCCGAAGTCCCGAAGGACTACGCCCCCAAGGCGGCCGATGCTCCGGGCACATTAGACGCAACCTTTGGCCTGAAGAAGTAAGTCGCAGCCGGCATCGCTAAAACGATGTGATAGTTGAACCTACAGCCAATAAGAAGCCCCGCCTAGGCGGGGCTTCTTATTGAGCGGGCGATTAGATCGCGCCGCGGCTACGCAACAGGTCGAGCACCAGCTTGACCCCCTCTTCCAGCGAAACGCTCTGCGTGTCGACCACCAGGTCGGCATTCAGCGGCACATCGTACGGGAAGGACTCGCCGGGGATATTGTCGCCAGCGGCGGCATACAAGCCTTGCGGATCACGCTCCTGGCACACCTGCGGCGAAGCCTGCACGTAAACGGTGATCAAGCGCTCGGCACCGATCAACGCCTTGGCCTGTTCGCGACCTTCGGCATCCGGTGCAACGAACGCCGCCAACGTCAGCAAGCCAGCCTCATTGAACTGCCGCGCCACATGAGCAGCACGCCGCCAGTTCTCGGTACGTCCGGCACGATCCTGCGGCAGGCCTTTATTCAGGTCATGGCGTAGGTTTTGGCCATCCAGCACATAAACCGCGCGCCCCATATCGAACAGCTTGCGCTCCACGGCATAGGCCAAAGTGCTCTTGCCGGCTCCAGACAGACCGCTGAACAACACGGTAGCCGGCTGCTGACCGAAACGTGCGGCGCGCTCCTCGGTTGCCACATGCGCCAGCTTGCCGTGATGGCTGCCGCCTCGAACATTCAGCGGTGCCGCGATGATCATGCCTGCGCCAACGGTGCCGTTAGTCAGACGATCGACGATGATGAACGCGCCCGTGGTGCGGTTGCGCTCATAGCCATCGAGGGCGATCGGCGCATCCAGGCTGACCTTGACCTTGGCGATCTCGTTGAGCTGCAGGCTGCTCGCCGCTCCCACGTCCAGGGTATTCACATCGACCTTGTGGACAATGCTGGCAATCGAGCCCGGCACATAGCTGGTGGCGCGTTTGATGTCGTACTTCTTGCCCGGCAACATCGGCTCTTCGGCCATCCACACCAGCATGGCCTCGAAGCTATCGGTGACCAGCGGCTGGTTATCGGCATGCACCAACAGGTCGCCACGG
Organism: Pseudomonas sp.; assembly: GCA_050739815.1. Lineage (GTDB taxonomy): Bacteria > Pseudomonadota > Gammaproteobacteria > Pseudomonadales > Pseudomonadaceae > Aquipseudomonas. The sequence goes on from JBOICE010000063.1 coordinate 25,246, forward strand.
GAGATATCGATCTCGTCTTCCATGGTCAGGGTGACGGCCTGGCCGGGGCCAGCCTGTTCCAGCTCACCCTCGAACGTGACAATCGATTTAACCCGGCTGCTCTTGCCGGACGGCAGCACCACGACCTCATCGCCCTTGTGTACGATGCCGCTGGCCAAGGTGCCGGCGAAACCACGGAAGTTCAGGTTCGGACGGTTGACGTACTGCACCGGGAAACGCATGTCGGTGAAGTTGCGATCACCCGCGACCTCAACGGTTTCGAGGATCTCCATCAGCGATTGGCCGGTGTACCACGGCGAACGCTCGCTCTTGTTGACGACGTTATCGCCCTTCAGCGCCGACATCGGCACGAAGTGGATCGAGGTCGGGTTGAGCTTGATACGGTCGGCGAACTGCAGATAGTCAGCCTTGATCGTCTCGAAAACGCCCTGATCGAAATCCTTCAGGTCCATTTTGTTGATCGCTACGACAATGTGCTTGATGCCGAGCAAGGAGGCGATATAGCTGTGACGACGAGTCTGGGTCTGCACACCGTAGCGCGCATCGACCAGGATGATCGCCAGGTCGCAGGTCGAGGCGCCGGTCGCCATGTTGCGCGTGTACTGCTCATGGCCGGGGGTGTCGGCGATGATGAACTTGCGCTTGGCGGTGGAGAAATAGCGGTAAGCCACGTCTATGGTGATGCCCTGCTCGCGCTCGGCCTGCAAGCCGTCGACCAGCAGCGCCAGGTCGATATCGTCACCGGTGGTGCCGACTTTCTTCGAGTCGCGGGTGATGGCTTCCAGATGGTCTTCGTAGATCATCTTGGAGTCGTGCAGCAGGCGCCCGATCAGGGTGCTCTTGCCGTCGTCGACGTTGCCGCAGGTGAGGAAGCGCAGCAGTTCTTTACGTTCGTGCTGGGCCAGGTAGGCGAGAATGTCCTCGCTGATCAAATCGGACTGGTGCGACATCTTAAAAGTACCCCTGACGTTTCTTGTCTTCCATCGAGCCCGCTTGGTCGTGGTCGATCACCCGACCTTGACGCTCGGACGTTCGGGTCAGGAGCATTTCCTGGATGATGTCAGTCAGGGTGGTGGCGTCGGACTCCACTGCGCCGGTCAGCGGGTAGCAGCCGAGGGTACGGAAGCGCACTTTCTTCTTCACGATGCGGGCTTTCTCCTCGTCACTCAGGTGCTCAAGGATGCGCTCGTCATCGATCATGATCAGCGTGCCGTTCTTCTCGATCACCTCGCGCTCGGCAGCGAAGTACAGCGGCACGATAGGGATGCCTTCAAGGTAGATGTATTGCCAGATGTCCAGCTCGGTCCAGTTGGACAGCGGGAACACCCGAATCGATTCACCCTTGTTGACCTTGCCGTTGTAGACATTCCACAACTCAGGGCGCTGGTTCTTCGGATCCCAACGGTGCTTGCTGTCACGGAAGGAATACACGCGTTCCTTGGCCCGCGACTTCTCTTCATCACGACGAGCGCCCCCAAAGGCGGCATCGAAGCCGTACTTGTCCAGGGCTTGCTTGAGCCCCTCGGTCTTCATGATGTCAGTGTGCTTGGCACTGCCATGGGTGAATGGGTTGATGCCCTGCGCCACACCCTCCGGGTTGACGTGTACCAGCAGGTCCAGGCCCAGCTCTGCGACCATTTTGTCGCGGAACGAATACATCTCCTGGAACTTCCACTGGGTATCCACATGCATGACCGGGAACGGCAGCTTGCCGGGAAAGAACGCCTTGCGTGCAAGGTGCAGCATGACAGCGGAATCTTTACCGATGGAGTACAGCATCACCGGGTTATCGAACTCGGCGGCTACCTCGCGGATGATGTGGATGCTTTCCGCCTCCAGCTGTTTCAGATGCGTCAATTTATCGAGCATGGCTACTCACGGCTTTCTCTCTGGGGAGAGCTTATTGGACGGCCTACGGGCCGTGGACGAAGGGCGCACTTTAGCACAGCACCCTCTTCTAATCAGGCAGCCACTTAGACCTAAACGATCTAGTGATATTCCGCCTAAACGGGGTTCGGGCAGTCGATAAACAAGTGCTCGATGGCAAAGCGCCGCGCCAGATAATCGCCCAACGCCCGTATCCCGTAGCGCTCGGTCGCGTGGTGGCCGGCGGCGATAAAACTGAGACCGTTTTCCCGCGCGCTATGCACCGTTTGCTCCGACGCTTCGCCGGTCAGATAAAGATCCACGCCTGCCGCAATGGCCTGATCGATATAACCCTGGCCACCGCCGGTACACCAACCGATCCGACGGATCATCTGCCCTGCGTCGATCAACAACGGCTCACGCCCCAGCACCTCCTGCACTCGGCGGGCAAAATCACGCGCAGTCATGTGCTCCGCCAGCGAGCCAATCAAGCCCACTGTGCGTGGATTTCCTGGCTCCAAGGGCCCCTCGACGATGATCTCCAACTGGCGCGCCAACTGCACGTTATTGCCCACTTCTGGATGCACATCCAAAGGCAGGTGATAGGCCAGCAGGCTGATGTCATTGTTCAGCAAGGTTTTCAGCCGACGCTGCTTCATACCGACCACGCAAGGATTCTCGCCCTTCCAGAAGTAGCCGTGATGCACCAGCAGCACATCGGCCCCGGCCTCGACAGCCGCATCCAGCAACGCTTGGCTGGCCGTCACTCCGCTGACGATGCGCTGTACGTGTGGCCGGCCTTCGACCTGCAGGCCATTCGGGCAGTAATCCTGAAGCTGCGCCGCATTAAGGTACCGCTCGGTTTCTTCCACCAAAGTGCTCAAGGCAATGGCCATAAGAATTCCTCACTAGAGCTATTGCTGGCCGCTCCTTTATTGACGAACGGCCTCTATAATGGCGCCACCTTAAGGGCCTCTCTACGCCCTCGCAACCCTCAGGATTTTTCGATGTTCAAGGCCCTGCGTTTCCTCGGCTGGCCCCTGCTAGCCGGCGTACTCCTAGCACTGCTGATTATCCAGTACTACCCGCAGTGGGTTGGCTTGCCGCGCCAGGATGTCCATATGCAGCAGGCGCCGCGCTATGGCCTCGTCGAGCAGGGCCCGGTTTCCTATGCGCAGGCGGTGAGCAGCGCCGCGCCGGCGGTGGCCAACCTCTACACCACCAAGATTGTGAGCAAACCGGCTAACTCCCCGTTCGGAGACCCCCAGTTCCGGCGCTTCTTTGGCGACAACCTGCCCAAGCAGCGGCGTATGGAGTCCAGCCTCGGGTCGGCGGTGATCATGAGCCCGGAAGGCTATCTACTGACCAACAACCACGTCAGCGCTGGCGCCGACCAGATTGTCGTGGCACTGAAAGACGGCCGCGAAACCTTGGCCCGGGTGATCGGCAGCGACCCTGAAACCGATCTGGCGGTCCTGAAAATCGACTTGCAGGAGCTGCCCGTCATCACCCTCGGCCGTTCGGACAACATCAGCATCGGCGATGTGGCGCTGGCCATCGGTAACCCTTTCGGCGTGGGCCAAACCGTCACCATGGGCATCATCAGCGCCACCGGACGGAACCAGCTCGGCTTGAACACCTACGAAGATTTCATCCAGACCGACGCCGCGATCAACCCAGGCAACTCCGGTGGCGCGCTGGTCGATGCCCACGGCAACCTGATCGGCATCAATACCGCGATCCTCTCCAAGTCCAACGGCTCACAAGGCATCGGCTTTGCAATTCCGACCAAGCTGGCACTGGATGTAATGAAGGCCATCATCGAGCACGGTCAGGTGATCCGCGGCTGGCTTGGCATCGAGGTCCAGCCGCTGACCCCCGAATTGGCCGAGTCCTTTGGCCTGGAAGGTCGCCCAGGTATCGTCGTCGCCGGCGTTTATCGCGACGGCCCGGCACAGAAAGCCGGGCTGCAACCGGGCGACCTGATCCTCAGCATCGATGGCGAACCTGCCAGCGACGGTCGTCGTTCAATGAACCAAGTCGCCCGCGCCAAGCCCGGCGAAAAAACCAGCATCGAAGTGATGCGTAACGGCAAACCCCTCGAGCTAACGGCTGAAATCGGCCTGCGCCCACCGCCGGCCAGCAACGGCGCCAAGGAGTAACGGTTAGACGGCGCCTTCGAGCGCCGCTTGGCTCGAGGTAGCGCCCCTCAGCAGCGCTGCTGGCACTCAAATTTCAATGCAGAGACTGGCCAGCGCTGAAACGAGCCAAAACGAGCAGCACAAGCGAGCGCGGCCTCTGACCTTCATCGACAGCTCGCATCACGCGTGGCATAGCTCAACGCGCCTCAGAAATGACAACGCCCGGCTTGAGCCGGGCGCCGTCATGGATTCCCCAAAACCGTCGAAACTGATTTTGAAATCAGTCGAACTAAAGCCAGGCCCGTGGGGCGAGCGTAGCGAGTAAAAGTGGCTGAGAAAATGCAATTTACGAGCTGTAAATAAGCACTCCGAAACCACCTTTAACGCAGCATCACGCACAAAGCCTTCAGGCAATGTGCAAACAGCTTCTTAGAGGCCGTTTAGCGCCTCGATCAACGCGTGGTTCTGCTCCGGTGTGCCAATGGTGATGCGCAGGAACTGAGCGATGCGTTCCTGCTTGAAGTGCCGCACGATCACGCCCTGCTCACGCAGGCCGGCAGCCAAGGCGGCTGCATCTTTTTGTGGATGGCGGGCAAAGATGAAGTTAGCCGCTGACGGCAACACCTCAAAGCCTAACGCCTGCAAATCGCCAATTACCTGTTCACGGCTGTCGATTACCGCTTGGCAGGTCTGCTGGAAGTAGGCTTTGTCCTCGAAGGCCGCAGCCGCCCCCACAATCGCCATGCGATCCAGCGGGTAAGAGTTGAAGCTATTCTTGATCCGCTCCAGCGCCTCGATCAAATCCGGATGACCGACCGCCAGACCAACGCGTAGCCCGGCCAGCGAGCGGGATTTGGACAAGGTCTGGGTCACCAGCAGGTTCGGGTAGCGATCGACCAGGGCGATCGCGGTCTCGCCACCGAAATCGACATAGGCCTCATCCACCACCACCACCGAATCCGGATTGCTCTTCAGCAGTAGCTCGACGGCATCAAGCGCCAACCAGCAACCGGTCGGCGCATTCGGGTTGGGGAAAACGATCCCGCCATTAGGCTTGGCGTAATCCTCCGCGCGAATCTGGAACCGCTCATCCAACGGCACCGCCTCGAACGGAATGCCGTACAGGCCGCAGTACACCGGATAGAAGCTGTAGCTGATATCTGGGAACAACAACGGCTTGCCATGTTGGAACAGGCCGTGGAAGGCATGCGCCAGCACTTCGTCCGAGCCGTTGCCGAGGAACACCTGAGCCGGCTGTACGCCGTAATAGTCGGCAATGGCCTGCTTCAGGCGCTCACCGTTCGGATCAGGATAGAGCCGCAGGTTGTCATTCAACTCCGCCTGCATGGCCGCCAGGGCCTTGGGCGAAGGGCCGTAAGGATTTTCGTTGGTGTTCAGCTTGACCAGTTTGGCCAGCTTGGGTTGCTCGCCCGGCACATAAGGCACCAGGTCTTTAACGAAGGGGCTCCAGAATTTGCTCATGGTTTATTCACCCTTCGATTGATCGGAGGCTATACGGTATTCAGCGCTGCGGGCGTGGGCGGTCAGCGATTCGCCACGGGCCAGCACGGAAGCGGTTTTACCCAGCTCAGAGGCTCCCTCAGCCGAACAATTGATGATCGACGAGCGCTTCTGGAAGTCATACACACCCAGCGGCGAAGAGAAACGCGCGGTGCCGGAGGTGGGTAACACGTGGTTGGGCCCGGCGCAGTAGTCGCCCAAGGCCTCGGCGGTGTAGCGGCCCATGAAGATTGCGCCGGCGTGGCGGATCTGCGGCAACCACGCCTCAGGATCAGCGACCGACAACTCCAAGTGCTCGGGTGCGATGCGATTGGCTACTTCGATGGCTTGCTGCATATCGCGCACCTGGATCAGTGCGCCACGCCCTTCGAGCGAGGTGCGGATAATCTCGGCGCGTTCCATGCTCGGCAACAGCTTGGCGATACTGGCGGCGACTCGATCGAGGAACTCGGCATCCGGACTGAGCAGAATCGCCTGGGCATCTTCGTCGTGCTCGGCCTGGGAGAACAGGTCCATGGCGATCCAGTCCGGGTCGGTCTGACCGTCACAGACCACCAGGATTTCCGAAGGGCCGGCGATCATATCGATGCCGACCTTGCCGAACACATGGCGTTTAGCGGTCGCCACATAGATGTTGCCAGGCCCGACGATCTTATCCACCGGCGGCACGCTCTCGGTGCCATAGGCCAGCGCCGCCACCGCTTGAGCGCCGCCAATGGTGAACACCCGATCGACACCGGCAATGCAGGCCGCCGCCAAGACGATTTCATTGATCTCGCCACGCGGGGTCGGCACCACCATGACCACTTCCGGCACGCCGGCAACCTTGGCAGGGATGGCGTTCATCAACACCGACGACGGATAGGAAGCCTTGCCACCCGGCACATACAGACCCGCACGATCCAGCGGCGTGACCTTCTGCCCAAGCACCGTGCCATCGGCTTCGGTATAGGTCCAGGAGTCCTGCTTCTGCTGCTCGTGGTAACTGCGCACGCGCCCGGCGGCGACTTCCAGCGCCTGGCGTTGCGCCGCGGTGATGCGCGTCAGCGCTAATTCCAAACGCTCACGCGGCAGGATCAGATCCGCCATGCTGGCGACACTGAGACCGTCGAAACGCTGGGTGTACTCCACCAGCGCCGCATCACCGCGCTCACGCACGGCAGCAATGATCTCCAGTACACGCTGATTGACCGACTCATCGGACACGCTTTCCCAACTCAGCAGATGATCCAGATGACGAGCGAAGTCCGGGTCAGCAGCGTTGAGTCGGCGGATAGCAGTGGAAGCGGTCATAGCGGGCCTCAATAGATTGGCGATTGCTCAGGCGCCGCTAGACTACCAACCGTTCCGCGTGGGCACCTGAGAAAAATGGCGATGACGCGGATAGGCGGCCGAAAACTGCTCCTGCATTTTCGGCATGCCCGCCATCCCTGGCGGTCAGGCGCGGCGCTCAGCCACGCAATTATTAGCATGGATGGCCGAAAACCGCTTCGGCACTTCTGCCATCCATTGCGCTCATCGAGACTCTACAGCTTCGCGCAGGGTATCGATCAGCGCCTGAATGCGCGCGTGCTGCATCTTCATGGAGGCCTTGTTGACTATCAGCCGCGAGCTGACATAAGCGATCAGCTCCTGAGCTTCCAGACCGTTGGCTCGCAAGGTATTACCGGTGTCGACCACATCGATGATCTTGTCCGCCAAACCCACCAACGGCGCCAATTCCATCGAGCCGTACAGCTTGATCACCTCGACCTGACGACCTTGCTCTGCGTAGTAACGCTTGGCCACGTTGACGAACTTGGTCGCTACGCGCAGGCGCCCTTTCGGTTCAGGCACGCCTACCGCACCAGCGGTCATCAATTTGCACTTGGCGATCTGCAGGTCCAGCGGTTCGTACAGCCCCTGGCCGCCGTACTCCATCAACACGTCCTTGCCGGCCACACCGAGATCGGCGGCGCCATGTTCGACATAAGTCGGCACATCCGTGGCACGCACGATCAACAGGCGTACATCTTCCTGCGTGGTCGGGATGATCAGCTTACGGCTTTTGTCCGGATTTTCGGTCGGCACTATGCCGGCCTTGGCGAGCAGCGGCAGGGTGTCGTCGAGAATGCGGCCTTTGGATAGGGCGATGGTCAGCATGAAACAAAGCGTCCTTAGAAACTCGCCCCAGCTAGGGCTATGCACAACTACAACAGCCAGGCCTAATCCTAGGCTGGTGCAGAACCTAGCCAAGCCCAACTCTGCCGCTCACGAGTGAGCACAGGTCGGGCTTGGCTTTGTTTTGGCGCCGACCTAGCCCGGGACGCGACGAATCTTCGCGCCGAGCAACTGCAGTTTCTCTTCGATGCACTCGTAACCACGGTCGATGTGGTAGATACGGTCGATCAGCGTGTCACCCTCGGCAACCAAGGCGGAAATAACCAGGCTGGCCGAGGCACGCAGATCCGTCGCCATCACCGGCGCCCCCTTCAAGGACTGCGCGCCCGTGACGATGGCCGTGTTGCCTTCAACCTGAATCAGCGCCCCCATGCGCGTCATTTCATAGACGTGCATAAAGCGGTTTTCGAATACGGTTTCGATCACCGTGCCTGTCCCTTCGGCAATCGCGTTCAACGCAATGAACTGCGCCTGCATATCGGTGGGGAACGCCGGGTACGGCGCGGTACGAAGGTTTACCGCCCTCGGCCGCTTACCTTTCATGTCCAACTCGATCCAGTCGGGACCGGTGGTAATTTCGGCGCCGGCTTCCTGCAACTTCAACAGCACAGCTTCAAGAATGCTTGGATCGGTGTCTTTCAGTTTGACCCTGCCGCCCGTTGCGGCCGCAGCGACCAGATAAGTACCAGTTTCGATCCGGTCGGGCATCACGCTGTAACGCGCGCCACCCAAACGCTTAACCCCATCGATGATGATGGTGTCAGTCCCGGCGCCCTGAATCTGCGCGCCCATGGCGATCAGGCAGTTAGCCAAGTCGACCACTTCCGGCTCACGGGCGGCGTTTTCCAACACGCTGCGACCGTTGGCCAGTGTGGCAGCCATCATGATGTTTTCGGTACCGGTCACACTGACGGTATCGAAGAAGAAGTGCGCACCACGCAGGCCACCTTCTGGCGCCTTGGCCTTGATGTAGCCGCCTTCCACGTCGATCTGCGCACCCATGGCTTCGAGACCACGGATGTGCAGATCGACCGGCCGCGAACCGATGGCGCAACCGCCTGGCAGTGCCACCTCGGCCTCACCGAAGCGCGCGACCATGGGGCCTAGCACCAGGATCGAGGCGCGCATGGTTTTCACCAGTTCATAGGGCGCTACCAGGGTTTTGATCGCACGGGCGTCGACTTCGACACTGAGTTTTTCGTCGATCACCGGTTCGATGCCCATGCGCCCGAACAGCTCGATCATGGTGGTGATGTCGTGCAGGTGCGGCAAGTTGCATACAGTGACCGGCGCATCGGCCAGCAGGGTGGCGGCCAGGATCGGCAGGGCGGAGTTCTTCGCCCCGGAGATGCGGATTTCGCCATTCAGGCGAACGCCACCGGTAATAATCAATTTATCCATAGGAGTCTCGTCGCCCGCGGGCTTAGGAACGCTCGGCCCAAGCGGCGCGGCTGAAGAATTTCATGGTGACCGCATGGATACTGCCATCAGCAATCCAGGCGTTCAGGTGGGCATAGATCTGCTGTTGGCGTTTTACCGGACTCATACCAGCCAACTCGTCACTGATCAGATTCAGCTGGAAGTTACAGCCTTCGCCTTCCACTTCAACCTGAGTGCCCAACAGCTTTGCCTCTAGGAGGTTTTTTACTTCTACGGCCTGCATGCTTAACCTCAATCGGCGCCCTACGCGCGCGGGTCGGCCATCATACAAAAAAGCCCTCCGCCTGCGAACCCCGCAATGCGGAACACTGACGGAGGGCCTTGTGTGCCGACAGACCGTTGAAAAAGGTAGCGAGCGACGCTCAGGCAAGGCGAAAGCAGCCGAAAAAGCGCAGTTTACGCGCTGCACACAAGCATTTTCAGGCTGATTTCACCACCGCAGGGCTAGCGCAGTGGCTTTTCAACGACCTGGCAACTCAAGCATCCAGCGGCAACAGCTCGGTCAATCCTGACACTTGCGCGATATGGCGCATTTCGATCGGCAGCGCGCGCACCCTCAAGGTTTTACCGGCCGACCGAGCCACCCGCATGTAGGCCAACAACAGCGACAGGCCGACACTGCTCGAGCGCACCACCGCCGCGCAGTCCAGCACCAGTGCCGCGGACTCGGCGGTACGGATCAAGCGCTCACCCTCTGTCCGCAACAGCGGCCCTGAGCGAAAATCCAGCACACCCGCCAACTGCAGCACACCGCCCGCCTCCTGGCGAATAGCGGCATCACTCATGGCCACCAGCCTTTTGACCGGCATCGGTGTTTTTGGCGGCGGCCACCACTTGTGCCCAACCGTTGATGGTCTTGTCGAGATCGTTGCCGTTCTTCTGCATAGCATCGGCAAATTGGTCACGGAACAGTTTGCCGATGTTGATGCCGTTGATGGTGACGTTACGCAACATCCATTCGCCATTGACCTTCGTCATGGTGTAGGTCACAGGGTAGACCGTACCCTTACTGTCACGCACCTCCATGTTCACACTGGTCCGCTCAGGGTCGGACTGCTTACCGGAAGCGGGCAGTACGCGAATATCCTGGTTGTTGTATTCCAATAACGCGTTGCCATAGAACTGCATCAGGCTGCGCTTGAAGTTATCCTGAAAGCGCTGCAACTGCTCAGGGGTCGCACCGCGCGAGTATTTGACCGTCATGATGCTGCGCGAAATACCATCCGCATCCACTACCGGGCCGATAATACGATTCAAGGCGTCGTAGAACGCACTTGGATTACTGCGGTACTGCTCTTTATTAGCCTTCAGGTCGTTCAACAGCTCATCCGTTGTCTGCTGCACCAAGTCCTGCGCCGAAGGTGCAGCCAGAGCAAACAAGGGGAAAACCGCCAACAGGACCAGCAGGCCGCGACGTAGAGCATTAACCATGGTCAAACTCCTCATTTGGCTTCTTTATTCACCGAGTTGATCAGGAACTTCCCAATCAAATCCTCTAGAACTAACGACGACTGAGTGTCGCGAATGGTTCCGCCATCTTTGAGCAGTTCTTCATCACCACCCACGCTGATCCCCACGTATTTCTCACCGAGCAGACCCGCAGTAAGAATGGATGCAGTCGAATCGGTCGGCAGGTTGTCTACCCGCTGTTCCAGCTCCATGGTCACCCGACCGGTGTAGCTGTCGCGATCCAGGTCGATGGCCGTAACCTTACCGATGGTCACACCGGCCATGGTCACCCTGGCCCGCACGGTTAGACCGGCAATGTTGTCGAAATACGCATGCAGCTTGTAGGTGTCCTGACCAGCGCCCACCGTCAAGCCACTGACACGCAAGGCCAGCAACAGCAAGGCCAACAGCCCGGCAAGGAGGAACAGGCCGACACCAATTTCCAGGGTGCGGTTTTGCATCAGAAATCTCCAAACATCAAGGCAGTCAGGATAAAGTCCAGCCCCAGCACGGCGAGCGAGGCATAAACCACAGTTTTGGTCGTTGCGCGGCTGATGCCTTCCGAGGTCGGCTCACAGTCATACCCCTGAAACACGGCGATCCAGGTCACCACAAAGGCAAAGACAACACTTTTGATGACACCGTTGAGCACGTCATCGGTGAACGACACGCTGTTCTGCATATTGGCCCAGAACGAGCCCTCGTAGACGCCCAGCCAGTCGATCGCCACCATGGCGCCGCCCCAAATGCCGACCACGCAGAAAACCGTCGTCAGCAGCGGCAGCGAGATGAAACCGGCCCAAAGGCGCGGGGCAATGATGTACTTCAGCGGGTCGACACCAATCATCTCCAAGCTGGAGAGCTGCTCGGTAGACTTCATATTGCCGATTTCAGCCGTCAGCGCCGAGCCAGCGCGGCCGGCGAACAGCAGAGCAGTGACCACCGGCCCAAGCTCTCGCAGCAGAGTCAGCGCGACCATCTGCCCGACCGCCTGCTCGGAACCATAGTCGGAGAGGATGCTGAAACCCTGCAGCGATAGCACCATGCCGATGAAGACACCGGAGACCACGATGATCACCAGCGACATCACCCCAACCGAATAGAGCTGCTTGATAAGCAAATGCAGAAAGCCATTGCCCAAGTTGCCGCGGCCAAATAAGGCCCGCAATAGGAATATGGTCGAACTACCGAGCGACTCGACCACATCGATGCCGGCACGGCCGAGCAGGCGAATCCGCTCAATTGTCGATGTTTTGCGCATCAGCGCGCCCCCAGAATATCTTCGCGGTAATCCACCGCTGGGTAATGGAAGGGTACCGGCCCATCCGCTATACCCTTCATGAACTGACGGATACGCGGGTTGTCGGAATCCATCAATTCAGCTGGCGTACCCTGGCCAAGTACCTGCGTGTCACCCACCACGAACAGGTAATCGGCGATGCTCGCGGTCTCCGCCAGATCGTGAGAAACCACGATGCTGGTGATGCCCAGCGCATCGTTAAGCAGGCGAATCAAACGCACCAGAATCCCCATGGCAATCGGGTCCTGGCCAACGAATGGTTCGTCATACATAAGAATCTGCGGATCCAGCGCAATTGCCCGGGCGAGCGCCACCCGTCGCTTCATACCGCCCGAGAGCTCATCCGGCATCAGCTCGATGGCTCCCCGCAGGCCAACCGCCTGCAGTTTCATCAGCACGATGTCGCGGATCATTTCCTCCGGCAACTGAGTATGAACACGCAACGGAAAGGCGACGTTCTCGAACACATCGAGATCGGTAAACAACGCGCCGCTCTGGAACAACACACCCATTTGCTTGCGCATATCGAACAAAGCGCTGCGCGAGAGATCGGGCAGGTTCTGCCCATTGACCCAGATCTCCCCGCTAGCTGGGCGCAACTGGGCGCCAATCAAGCGCAAAAGCGTTGTTTTACCGCAGCCGGAAGGTCCCATGATGCCGGTGACCTTGCCGCGCGGAATACGAATATCGACATTATCGAAAATACTGCGCGATCCGCGCTTGAAGGACACACCCTTCAGCTCGACCGCATAGGCGTTATCGGCACTCATCTGGACTCCTTGCGATGCAGCCTCCCTTTCAGACGCCACATCCCGCAGCGGGGACACCACGCTTACTGAACGGACCGAATAGGCCGCGCACTATATCATCGTCGCCCTGCGCCACCCAAGATCGAAACAGCCTTAGTTCAGCATTGCGACGGCTCTGGCAAACGGCTCCCAGCAATAAGGGTGAGCACTTTGACCTTTACCGCTATAATCTCCGGCTTTTCATACGGCCACTGTAGTTACGATATGAGCCAGTCCAGCGACCTGATCCAGTCTGCGCAACGCACTATTCGCCTTGAGCTCGAGGCCGTAGAGAGCCTGCTGCCCCGTATAGATGCCGCTTTCGTGCGGGCTTGCGAGCTGATTCTAGCCAGCAAGGGGCGCGTGGTCGTCGTCGGCATGGGTAAGTCCGGGCATATCGGCAACAAGATCGCCGCCACCCTGGCCAGCACTGGGACTACGGCATTCTTCGTCCATCCGGCGGAAGCCAGCCACGGAGACATGGGCATGATCACCCGTGACGATGTAGTGCTAGCCCTGTCGAACTCTGGGTCTACCGCTGAAATCATCACCCTGCTGCCCTTGATCAAGCGGCTCGGCATCACCCTTATCAGCATGACCGGCAACCCTGATTCGCCGCTGGCGAAAGCCGCCGAAGCCAATCTGGATGCCCGCGTCGCCCAGGAGGCTTGCCCGCTGAACCTGGCGCCGACCTCGTCCACTACAGCCTCTCTTGTACTGGGTGACGCGCTGGCGATTGCCCTGCTGGAAGCGCGCGGCTTTACTGCGGAAGACTTCGCCTTCTCCCACCCCGGTGGTGCCCTCGGCCGCCGCCTGCTGCTGAAAGTGGAAAACGTCATGCACGCTGGCGCCAGCCTGCCGCAGGTCCAACGCGGCACCTCGCTAAAAGGCGCCCTACTGGAAATGACCCAGAAAGGCCTGGGCATGACCGCCGTACTCGAAGCCGATGGGCGCCTCGCCGGAATATTCACCGACGGCGACCTGCGCCGCACCCTGGATCGCAGCATTGACCTGCGCCAAGCCTGCATTGACGAGGTCATGACTCCCCATGGCAAAACCGCACGCCCCGAGATGCTTGCCGCCGAGGCCCTGAAGATCATGGAGGATCACAAAATCAACGCGCTGGTGGTAGTCGATGAGCATGACCGCCCGGTGGGTGCCTTGAACATGCACGACCTGCTGCGTGCGGGGGTGATGTAATGAACAGCAATGTGACCAGCCCCGATCTGCTGCAGCGCGCGAAAAGCGTCAAACTGGCAATTTTCGATGTCGACGGCGTACTCACCGACGGCCGCCTGTACTTCCTCACCGACGGCAGCGAATTCAAGACCTTCAACACTCTGGATGGCCACGGCATTAAAATGTTGATCGCCTCTGGAGTGCGCACCGCCATCATTAGCGGGCGCAAAACCCCAGTCGTCGAGCGCCGCGCTCAGAACCTGGGCATCCAGCACCTGTACCAAGGCCGCGAAGACAAACTGGTGGTACTCGCCGAACTACTTGGCGAACTCGGCCTAAGCTACGAACAAGTGGCCTACCTTGGCGATGACCTGCCCGACCTGCCAGTCATTCGCCGCGTCGGCTTGGGCATGGCCGTCGCTAGTGCCGACGGCTTCGTCCGCCAGCACGCCCACGGCGTTACGCAAGCCCGCGGCGGCGAAGGCGCAGCCCGCGAGTTCTGCGAGCTGATCATGCGCGCCCAGGGCAGCCTTGAAGCCGCCCAAACCGCCTATTTATAGAGCCAACTATGCTGCGCAAACTGCTTCTCTCCATGTTTTTCACCCTCGCCGCCCTGCTGCTGGCGGCGCTCGGCTATTGGAATCTCAACCCGGACAGCCTGCTGGATCAAGCACCCCAAGCCAGCGCAGACAATGCCATCGACTTCTATGTGGTTAACGCCCGCACAGTTCAATACCAGCCGGACGGTAAGCTGCATTACGAAATGACCTCCGACAAAGTCGAACACCTCAAACAAAGCGACATCAGCCTGATGAGCCGTCCAGACCTACAACTTTATCGCGGCACCCCACAGCCCTGGCATGTGCGTAGCGACCGCGGCGAAGTCTCGCCAGGGGGCACTGAAGTCGAACTGATCGACGCCGTACGCGTCGAGCGCACAGACGCTAAAGGTCGACCGACCATTCTCACCACCAGTCGATTGACCGTGCTCCCCGACAAAGAATATGCGCAGACCCAGCAAGCCGTTAGAATCGAGGCGGCCAACGGGGTGACCACGGCACAAGGAATGAAAGCGTACTTGAATGACGGCAGGATGCTCCTGCTGTCCAACGTAAGAGGCCAGCATGAGGTTCGTTAACACTTTGTCTCTCCGGACCCTTCCCCTTCTGCTCAGTTTGAGCGCCGCACTTGGAAGCACGAGCGCCTGGGCACTGCCGAGTGACCGCGAGCAACCGATTCGCGTACAAGCCGACAGCGCAGAACTCGATGACAAACAAGGCGTAGCGGTATACCGCGGCGATGTCGTCATTACTCAAGGCACCCTGAAGATCACCGGCAACACCGTGACCATCACACAGAACGCCAGCGGTGATATCGAAGTTTTCACCTCTGTCGGCACGCCGGCGTATTACGAGCAGAAGCCCGCCGTCGATAAGCAAATCGTCAAGGCCTATGGCCTGACCATCCAGTATTTCGCCGCCAACGAACGCATCGTGCTAATTGATCAAGCCAAGGTCGTTCAGGAAGGCAACACCTTCGAAGGCGAGAAAATCGTCTACGACACCCAGCGTCAGATCGTCAATGCCGGTCGCGCCACAGGCACCAACGTGACCTCGCCGCGCCCACGCATCGACATGGTGATCCAACCGAAAAACAAACCCGCCGAACAGAAGGCGCAGTAATGGCCATTCTGAAAGCCCAACACCTGGCCAAGAGCTACAAGAGCCGCCAAGTCGTTCGCGACGTCAGCTTGTCGATTGAAAGCGGGCAGATCGTGGGCCTTTTAGGCCCGAACGGCGCCGGCAAGACCACCTGCTTCTACATGATTGTTGGCCTGGTTAACGCCGACCAAGGGCGCGTACTCATCGACCAGCAGGACGTTACACACCTGCCCATGCACGGCCGAGCCCGTGCCGGCATTGGTTATCTGCCGCAAGAGGCCTCAATTTTCCGCAAACTCTCGGTCGCCGACAACATCATGGCAATCTTGGAGACGCGCAAGGATCTCGATCGCGCCGGCCGTCGCCAAGCACTTGAAACCCTGCTGCAGGAATTCCATATCAGCCACATTCGCGACAACCTGGGCATGAGCCTCTCCGGCGGTGAACGCCGCAGAGTGGAGATCGCCCGCGCCCTGGCCACCGCGCCCAAGTTCATCCTGCTCGACGAGCCCTTTGCCGGCGTTGACCCAATCTCGGTCGGCGATATCAAGCAAATCATCCACCACCTCAAGGCCAAGGGTATTGGCGTTTTGATCACCGATCACAACGTGCGCGAAACCCTGGATATTTGCGAAACAGCCTACATCGTCAATGACGGCCAATTGATTGCCGAAGGCGATGCCCAGACCATCCTGGCCAATCAATTGGTGAAAGAAGTCTACCTGGGCCACGAGTTCCGCCTGTAGTTCGCACAGCCACCCACTACAGAAGTCGTGCGAGGGCTAGGCAAAGCCCTCAAGGTCAGGCATATAATTTGCTTCCTGGTGGCGCTCTGGCGCCCTGTAGTGGATAGCGCATTTGCGCTGGCGAATAAGGTCCTAAGCCCCTCCATGAAACCATCGCTAGTCCTTAAAATGGGCCAGCAGCTGACGATGACACCGCAGCTGCAACAAGCCATCCGCCTTCTCCAACTGTCTACCTTGGATCTGCAACAAGAGATTCAAGAAGCCTTGGAGTCGAATCCGATGCTCGAGCGCCAGGAAGACGGCGACGACTTCGATAACACCGACCCTCTCGCAGATGGAGCGGAGAGCGCCCCTGCCGCGCCCAATCCAGAAGAGTCCTACCAGGAAACCAGCTATCAGGAGTCAGCCCCCACGGTCGACAACCTGGAAGAAGGTGAATGGAACGAGCGCATCCCCAGCGAGCTACCGGTCGACACCGCCTGGGAAGACGTCTACCAGACCAGCGCCAGCAGCCTGCCCAGCAACGACGATGACGAGTGGGACTTCACCACCCGCACATCGGCTGGCGAGAGCCTGCAGAGCCATCTGCTCTGGCAGCTCAACCTGGCACCGATGTCCGACAAGGATCGCCTGATCGCCGCTACCCTGATCGACTGCATCAACAATCAAGGCTATCTGGAAGAGACCCTGGAAGAGGTGCTCGAAGCCTTCGACCCCGAACTGGATATTGAACTGGACGAAGTGGAGGCGGTACTGCATCGCATCCAGCAGTTCGAGCCCGCCGGTATCGCTGCTCGCGACTTACGCGAATGCCTGTTGCTGCAACTGCGCCAACTACCCACCAAGACGCTATGGCTGAGCGAAGCCCAGCGCCTGGCGGGCGAGTACCTGGACTTGCTCGGCAGCCGCGACTACAGCCAGTTGATGCGCCGCATGAAGCTCAAGGAAGATGAGCTGCGCCAAGTGATTGAACTGATCCAAAGCCTCAACCCGCGCCCCGGCTCACACATAGAAGCCAGCGAACCTGAGTACGTGGTGCCCGACGTTATTGTGCGCAAGCACAACGACCACTGGCTGGTAGAGCTGAATCAGGAAGCCATGCCGCGCCTGCGGGTCAACCCGCAGTATGCAGGCTTCGTGCGCCGCGCCGACTCCAGCGCCGATAACACCTTCATGCGCAATCAACTACAAGAGGCGCGCTGGTTCATCAAGAGCCTACAGAGTCGCAACGAGACCCTGATGAAGGTCGCTACGCAGATCGTCGAGCACCAACGTGGCTTCCTCGATTACGGCGACGAGGCAATGAAGCCCCTGGTCTTGCACGACATCGCCGAAGCCGTGGGCATGCACGAGTCGACCATCTCGCGGGTGACCACGCAAAAATTCATGCACACCCCGCGTGGCATTTACGAGCTCAAATACTTCTTCTCCAGCCACGTCAGCACCGCCGAAGGCGGTGAATGCTCGTCTACCGCGATCCGCGCGATTATCAAAAAACTGGTCGCCGCGGAAAATGCGAAAAAGCCGTTGAGTGACAGCAAGATCGCTGGTTTACTGGAGGCACAGGGCATTCAGGTGGCCCGTCGCACAGTCGCCAAATACCGCGAATCCCTTGGGATAGCGCCTTCCAGTGAGCGCAAGCGATTGATGTAACGGCTACACTGATCCAAGCCAGAGTGTTCCGGTGGCAGGCCCGTTAGCCTGTCTCTTACACACGGCAATAAGGAGAAAGCGGTATGCAAGTCAACATCAGTGGACATCAACTGGATGTGACCGACGCCCTACGCGCCTACATCGTCGAGAAACTCGACCGGGTGGAGCGCCACTTCGGAAAAATCACCAACGTGCAGGTCACCATGGAGGTCGAGAAGCTCAAACAGAAAATCGAAGCGACCCTGCACATCGCGGGAGGCGAAGTCGTCGCCCGCGCCGAACATGACGACATGTACGCGGCTATCGATCTACTCACCGACAAGGTCAACCGCCAACTTATCAAGCACAAGGAAAAGCAGCAGGGTCGCCTGCAAGGCGCCCCGGCGCGCTGACACCCTTCCCTACCCATGATTCGACTTGAAAACATACTGACCCCCGGCCGTTCCCTGGTGAACGTGCCGGGAGGTAGCAAAAAACGTGTCCTCGAACAGATCGCCAACCTGGTCGCCCGCGAGTTACCCGACCTGGACGGACAAGACATTTTCGAGAGTCTGGTCGCCCGCGAGAAGCTTGGCTCAACCGGTTTCGGCAATGGCATTGCCATTCCACATTGCCGGCTGCCGGGCTGTATGTCACCGATCAGCGCTCTGCTACGCCTCGACGCACCGGTAGACTTCGACGCTATCGACGGTGCCCCAGTAGATCTGCTGTTTGTCCTGCTAGTCCCAGAGGCCGCTACCGATGAGCACCTGGAACTCCTGCGCCAGATCGCCAGCATGCTCGACCGCAGTGAAGTACGCGAGCAGCTGCGCCATGCCCAGAGCAGTGAGCGCCTGTACCAGGTAGTAGCGGACGTCCAAAACGGCCGCTAGGATATTGCCATGCACTTGATCATCGTCAGCGGCCGCTCCGGCTCAGGCAAGAGCACCGCCCTCGATGTCCTCGAGGACAGTGGCTACTACTGCATCGACAACCTGCCGGCCGGTCTTCTGCCTGAGCTCGCCGAGCGTGCGCTATTGCACACCGAGCTACTGCAACCGCTGGTGGCCGTGTCGATTGATGCCCGCAACTTACCGAGCCAACTCAAACGCTTTCCCGAGCTACTCGACGAAGTGCGCGCCCGACACATTCAATGCGATGTGCTGTATCTCGATGCTGACGACGAAACCCTGCTCAAGCGCTTCTCCGAGACCCGTCGGCGTCATCCACTGACCACACCCGAACGCTCACTAGCCGAAGCGATTCACGACGAAAGCCTTCTGCTCGGACCAATCATCGATCTGGCCGACCTGAAGATCGACACCACGCATCTCAATCTCTACCAATTGCGCGACACGCTTAAACTGCGCCTATTGAACAAGCCGGAACCGGGCACCGCGTTCCTGGTCGAATCGTTCGGCTTCAAGCGCGGCATGCCAGTGGATGCGGATCTGGTCTTCGATGTACGCTGCCTGCCGAACCCGTATTGGAAGCCAGAGTTGCGCGAGCACTCAGGCCTGGAGCCATCCGTTGCGAAGTACCTGGCCGAGCAGCCGGATGTGGAGGAGATGTTCCAAGACATTCTCGCTTACTTGGCAAAATGGCTACCGCGCTTCGCCGCCAGTAACCGCGCCTATGTCACCGTTGCCATTGGTTGCACCGGCGGACATCACCGTTCGGTGTATCTGGCCGAGCGACTGGGTCAGGCGCTGAAAAAAACCTTAAAGAATATTCAGGTTCGCCACCGCGACCTTTAGTAGAAGGACTTAAGCCGCGATGCCTGCCTGTGAAATCACCATCATCAACAAACTTGGCCTACACGCGCGCGCAGCAGCCAAATTTGTCGGCGTGGCTGGGCGCTTCCCCTGCCAGGTACGTGTCGGACGTGCACCAGAGAGCTGCGTGGACGGCAAAAGCATCATGGCGGTAATGATGCTGGCCGCCGGCAAAGGCACCGCAATCCACCTGCACACCGAAGGCGAGCAGGATGATGACGCCTTGAACGCGCTGATCGAGTTGATCAACAATTGCTTCGACGAAGGCGAATAGTTCAACCGCCAGGTGGACAAGTCGCTGAAGCGATCTGCCCACCCGCACTTCAGATCAGCTCCCCGCCACGGTCATCCGCTCGATCAATACCGACCCCGTACGCACATTGCTGCGCAGCTCCAGGTCGTTACCCACCGCCAAAATCTGCTTGAACATATCGCGCAAATTGCCGGCGATAGTGACCTCCTGTACCGGGAACTGAATTTCACCATTCTCTACCCAGAACCCAGCGGCGCCGCGCGAGTAGTCGCCGGTCACCAGATTCAACCCCTGCCCCATCAGCTCAGTGACCAATAGCCCACGCCCCATACGCCGGATCAAGGCCGCCTGGTCGTCCTCGCCATGGCTGACGAACAGATTGTGCACGCCACCGGAATTCGCCGTACTCGGCAGGCCCAACTTGCGCCCGGAGTAAGTGCCAAGAATGTAAGAGCGCAACTCCCCACTCTCGACGAAAGACTTGGCGTAGGTTGCCAGGCCATCGCCATCGAACGCCGCGCTGCCCAATGCCCGTGGGATATGTGGGCGCTCATCGAGGCTCAGCCACTGCGGAAACAGCTGCTGGCCCAAGGCCCCCTCAAGGAATGACGATTTGCGATACAGGTTGCCGCCGGAGATCGCCGAAAGGAAATGACTGAACAAGCCAGTCGCCAGCTCTGCAGCAAACAACACTGGAACCTCGCAGGTCGGCACAGGACGCGCGCCCAGCCGGCTGACCGCCCGCTCGGCGGCACGCCGGCCGATACTGGCGGCATCGGCTAAATCCTCACCGCGACGGCTGACGTCATACCAGTAGTCGCGCTGCATCAATCCATCAGCTTCTGCGATCATCACGCAACTCAGGCTCTGCCGCGTGCTGGCGTAACCGCCGACAAACCCGTGGCTATTGCCATACACACGGCAGCCTTGGTGCGTATTGAGGGTGGTGCCATCGGCGTTCTTGATCCGCTTATCCGCTGCAAAGGCTGCGGCTTCACAGCTCAGCGCCCGCTCAATGGCCTGCTCCGGGCTGATATCCCAGGCGTGGTAGAGATCCAGATCGGGTAAGTTGCGCGCCATCAGCTCAGGATCGGCCAGCCCAGCGCAGTCGTCCTCAGAGGCATGCTTGGCGATTGCCAGGGCCGCGGCCACCGTCTCACGGATCGCCGCGTCGCCGCTCGCCGAGGTGCTCGCCGAGCCCTTGCGCTGACCGACATACAGCGTGATGCCAAAGCCCTGGTCGCGGTTGAACTCCACGGTCTCGACTTCGCCCTGGCGCACCGAAGTGGACAAGCCCTGCTCCACCGATACCGCCACTTCACAGGCACTGGCGCCTTGCTCCTTGGCCTCGGCAATAATCCGCGCGACCTGCGCCTGCAATTCCGGCAAGGCCTGGGGGCCGACTACGTCTGCTGTACTCATAACCCACTCCACTTCTCAAGGTCAGTCACCTGACCGGGCCGGACAAGCGGCCCTCGACTCGTTATCATGGCGACGTTTCCAACTGGATCAGCCCCATGTCTGAATATTCCGACGACTTCTCCGAAGAGAAGAGCAAAACCCAAGTCAAACGTGAGCTGCATGCTCTAGTCGACCTCGGTGAGCGCCTGACAACCCTTAAACCTGACCTGATCGCGCGCTTGCCGCTGACCGACGCGCTGCGTCGTGCCCTGGCTGAAGCGCCGAAACACACGGCAAACATCGCCCGTAAACGGCACATCCAGTTCATCGGCAAACTGATGCGCGATCAGAACATTGACGAAATCCTGGTCCTGCTGGACCAGTTGGATGCCTCTACCCGTCAGTACAACGAACGCTTCCATGGTCTGGAACGCTGGCGCGACCGTTTGATCAACGGCGGCGACGAGGTGCTCGACGCCTTTGTCGCCGACTATCCGATGGCGGATCGCCAGCACCTGCGCCAACTGATCCGTCAGGCCCAGCACGAAGCGGCGCAGAGCAAACCACCTGCCGCCACCCGTAAAATCTTCAAATACATCCGCGAGCTGGATGAGAGCAAACGCGGCCTGCGGTGACCATCACCCCGTCACGGTGGGTTAGGACCAGCGCCCTGACCCACCCTACGAATTCGCCCAGATCACCAACAGCCCAACCCACGCTAGGGTGATCAGGAAACCCAACAGCGCCACCAACTGATCATTCCCGCCTGACTTCTTTGGGTCATAACGTCCGAGCGACAGCAGGCGCAACGCCCAACGCCCAAGCTGATAGAAGATCACCTCAACCAGAACATCGCCGACAAAGCTCAGCAGCCCATCGAGCACGTTAGGCCCCAGTCCCGCCCACGGTAATCGCATCGATTTTCAGCGTCGGCTGACCCACGCCGACCGGCACCGATTGACCATCTTTACCGCAGGTGCCAACACCGCTGTCCAGTGCCAGATCGTTGCCGACCATCGACACCCGGCCCATGGCTTCCGGGCCGTTACCAATCAAGGTGGCGCCCTTGACCGGGGCAGTGATCTTGCCATCTTCGATCAAGTAAGCCTCGCTGGTGGAGAACACGAACTTGCCGCTGGTGATATCGACCTGACCGCCGCCAAGGTTGGCGCAGTAAATGCCCCTCTTCACCGAGGCGATGATCTCTTCGGGATCGCTCTCGCCGGCCAACATATAGGTATTAGTCATCCGCGGCATCGGTAGATGCGCGTACGACTCACGCCGGCCATTGCCAGTCGCGGCCACGCCCATCAGACGCGCGTTCAGCTTGTCCTGCATATAGCCCTTGAGCACACCGTTTTCGATCAGCGTGGTGCACTGGGTGGGCGTGCCTTCGTCGTCCAAGCTCAGCGATCCGCGGCGCCCCGCCAGGGTGCCGTCATCGACTATGGTGCAGAGGCTGGAGGCCACTTGCTCGCCCACGCGCCCGCTATAGGCCGAACTGCCCTTGCGGTTGAAGTCGCCCTCCAGGCCATGGCCGACCGCTTCATGCAGCAGCACGCCAGACCAGCCAGCGCCCATCACCACCGGGAAAGTGCCGGCCGGTGCCGGGATGGCTTCCAGATTGACCAACGCCTGACGCAAGGCCTCGCGGGCATAACCCATGGCACGGTCTTCGTTCAGGAAATAGCGGTAATCCGAACGACCGCCGCCACCATGGCCACCACGCTCGCGGCGACCATTCTGCTCGACGATCACACTGACATTGAAGCGCACCAACGGCCGCACATCGGCGCCGAGACTGCCATCATTGGCGGCTACCAGGATCCGCTCCCAGACGCCCGCCAGGCTAACCGTAACTTGTTTGATCCGCGGGTCCAGCGCCCGCGTAGCGACATCCACCCGCTTGAGCAACTCGACTTTCTCCGCTCGGCTGAGCACTTCCAGCGGGTTCTCCGGTGCATACAGGCGTGCAACTTGCGGGCTGGCAAAAGCTTGCACACGGCCGCGCTGACCGGCGCGGGCAATCGAGCGAGCGGCACGGGCAGCCTGGCTCAAGGCCTCGGCAGTGATCGCATTGCTATAGGCAAAACCGGTTTTCTCGCCGGACTGCGCGCGCACGCCAACGCCCTGATCCAGATTGAAACTCCCTTCCTTGACGATGCCATCTTCCAGCACCCAGGTCTCCGAGACTTGACCATGGAAATACAAATCCGCCGCATCAATCCCTGGGCCCGCCAACTCACCCAGCACCGCGGGCAGGCTCTCGAGACTCAAACCGCCAGGCCCCAACAGGTGCTCACTGACGGATATCAACAACTCACTCATAGTCACTCCAGAGGCTCTGAAAGCCTTTAGGCCGGCCGTACAACGGACGACACAGAAAATCGGCGGTGGCTGTACACCGGCATACGTTGGCGGATCGCCGCCTGCTCCGCGGCATCGCGACTGGCCAAGAGCAGCGCTTCGCCTTGGGCCTGCTCGACCAACACTCGCCCCCAGGGGTCGATAATGGCCGAATGGCCAAATGTCTCGCGTCCTTTCGGATGGCTGCCGCCTTGACCTGCGGCCAACAGGTAACACTGGGTCTCGATGGCCCGCGCGCGTACCAGAACCTGCCAATGCGCAGCGCCAGTCACCGCAGTAAACGCCGAAGGCGCGCTGATCAACTCAGCCCCGGCCTCCCGCAGCGCGCCATACAACTCGGGGAAGCGCAGGTCGTAGCACACCGTCAGCCCCAAGCGCCCCACCGGAGTATCCGCCACCACAAGCTGCGAACCCTGGGCGTAGTCGTCGGACTCGCGGTAACGACCACGGCTGTCGGCTACATCCACATCAAACAGATGCAGCTTGTCGTAACGCGCCACCCGCTCGCCGTGCTCATCGATCAGCAACGAACAGGCATGCGCCTTGGCCTCAGGCTGACCGTCGGGCGGCAGCGGCAAAGTGCCGGCCACTATCCATAACTTGAGGGCTCTGGCGGTCTGTTTCAACCAGGGCAGGATCGGCCCCTCCCCCAGAGCCTCAGCCCGCCCGAGGGCAGCCAGGTCACGCCGACCCATAGCGGCAAAGTTTTCAGGCAGCACCGCAAGCCGCGCACCACTGGCGGCAGCTTGTTCGAGCAGGCGACGGGCATCGGCCAGGTTAGCCAGCACATCGTCCTGGCTAACCATCTGAATCACGGCGAGGGACATACCGCGCTCCCAAAAAGACATAGCCGCATGCTACTCCATGCAACGAGTCGCGGCGCTAACGAGGTTTTTCAAAAGGTTTGTCGAAGCTGATTTTCGGATCTTGCCAGCGGCCCTTCACGCTGTACTGCACGCTGGCGAAACGCGCCACCTGCTTGCCCAGCAGCTTGTCGACCACGAACAAAGCCCCACCGATAGCCGGTGCGCCGACGATCAAGGCGGCCAGCGGCAAGTTGTTACTCAACGGTAGCGTCACCAGCAACTTGGCATCGACCCGATCACTGGCCATGTCCAAGGTGCCATTCAGCTCGAGGTTACTCGACGGCCCGCTCAGGGTAATCGGCTTACGCGTTACGTAGACACCATTGGTGGCCACCAACAGGCCTTTGACCCGGTCGTAACTCAGCCCTTTGTCGAGCAGATCGGAGAAATCCAGGCGCAGGCGTCGACCGATCGAGTTGAAGTTGAGCAAGCCAAAAACCCTTAGCGCCGCGGCCGAACCTTGCGCCTCGACAAACTGACCCTTACGCAGGCTGGCATCGAGTTCACCCGACAAACGCTTGAGGCTGACCCAAGCCGGCGAGCCCGGCCAACGGCCATCGACATCCAGATGGAAGCTTTCGCTGGTAGCAGTCGGGGCGAAATTCCAGGCGAGCAGCACATCGGCCAAATTCTTGCCCTCCAGCCGGCCTTTGTACCAACTGCTGCTAGCGCCAGGCGCGCCGTCCCAGCCGGCAGTACCGCTAAGCTGCAAGCCCTTGAGGCCAAGATTCAATTCACTGAACGTCACCCCATCGGCATTCGGTCGCGCTTTCAGCGACCAAGCCCCCAGTACGCTGTCACCCTGAAAGACTTGGGCGATCTGAATATCCAGCGCCGGAATCTGCCGCGGATCAACCGTCGCGAGCGGGTCCGGCCCATCGGGCTCAGTTTGCGACTTGGCCGCGCTGGCAGGGAAGCGCAAATGTTCGAGGTTGACCGTAATGGCCGCCGTACTGACATCCGGCAAACCGATCCGGCCTTTGAGCAGGCTGCTATCGAGGTCCAATACCCAACCGGCGTTGGCGCGGCTCAACTGCACGCTCAAATCCGCCAGCGCGGTACCGAAACCATGGAAGCTATCGATCTGCAGTTCTGCACTGCCAAGCAACTGCTTGGCGCCATCAGTCTGGCCAGCCGCATAACGCTTAGCCACCGCCTGCCATGCATCCCAATCCAGCTCACTCAAGCTACCGCGCACGCGCAACCCTTTGGCGCTCGGCAAACTGGACGATTCCTGGCCCAACCGCAGCTCGCCGCGGCCATCGGCAAGCCGGCCAACCGGCGCCGCCACGGTCAGGCTGGCCAACTTGGCATAGTCCAGCCAGTAACGCCGCTCCGCCCCCTGCAAGGTCATGCGCCATTCGGTTGGGCGCTCATCGGCGGCCGCTTTACCAAAGGGTGCCGGCAGATCGATCGCCAGCCCCTTCAGATTGGAGTCGATGCGCAGCTGGCTGTCGGCACCAGCCAAGGTCAGCTTCAGTTGATAAGGCAGTTCGCCGGACAGCGGCAGTGGCTGAGTCACGCCCAGCCAGTCGGTCAGGCTTTTCAGCGCTATTTGTCCCCCGGCCTCGATCCGCGTCAGTGCCTGACCGCGCACGCCATCGGCGATGGCCTTGCCCCGAACCGCTCGCCCAAAGACCTGAGCGCGGATATCCGGGGCACTCAGGCCTCTGGCCGTATCGAAGCGGAACGCGCCTTTCAGTTGAGTCAAGTCAAGGTTCTGATTAGCCAGCTTGAGGCGCGCACCGTCGGCCACAAAATCGACCAGCACGTTAGGAGGCAAGCCATGGCTCAGTGGAATATCCAAGTTGAGCTTGCCAGTGAGCGCTCCCTCGCCCTGCCAACCGGCAAAAGTTTCGGCGGTACCCAGCGGCGTGTTCTGAAGGATCTTCAGTGCATCGACAACACCGCTCTGCACATCCCCAGTCAGCAGCAAACGCGGCGCCTGCCCGGTGGCAACATGCGCAATGTCGACGTTGACAGCACTCACGGTGCTGTCGAGCAAACGCCCTTCTGGCACCCGCACGCGCACCCCACTGTCCTCGATAAACACATCACCGCGCGCTCCGCGCAATGCTGGCCAGCCGGGCTGAAAGGCCAACTCAGCGTCATGCACTTTGAAAAACAGACTGAGGCTGCGTGCCGCATCTTCCGCGCCCTTATTCAGCGAGCCCTGATACTGAAAATAGCCCTCATCGATGGCACCGGCTCGAATTGCCGTCTTCAACCAATTGGCCAGCTCCGGGCTGAGCCCATCGGCCAGCGTCGGCAGGTATTTCTCGGTGTAGTGCGCATCGCCCTCGCGCAGACCGACCCGCAGATCCATATAGTCCTCGGTGCCGGGATCGCGCATCAGGCGGATC